>CAXUFU010000278.1:0-4552 GCA_964250275.1 uncultured Chthoniobacterales bacterium
ATCCCGACCCGTAAAGCCCCGCCGTAAAGTACTGCGGCCAGGGGCGCACGCGCACGGTGTACGTCCCGGCGCGGTCCAGGTAGATGCCTTCGAAAGCCATGTTGACCGGGAAACGGGCCGCCGGGTGGCCATCGACGGTCACCTGTTTGTTCGCCCCATCGTACACCTCGGTGAGCGCCACGACCCCGGGACCCGGCGCGTGGATGTCGAAGGTCGTGGTGTTATCCGTCAGCCGGTAGTTGGTCGCGGGCACGATCACGCGGGCGGCTTGATCCGTCGCCAGGCTTTGCAGCTCCGCGGGCAGGGAAGCGGCCGGCAAACCGGCTTCGCGGGCGGTAAAGGGATGGCCGGTGTTTTGCGCGACTGCCACCAGGAAATCATGCGCGTTGTGCAGCGTGGAAAGCGTGTTCGAATAGAACGCCCGCGGCCAAACATCCCGGCTTTCGTAGACGTCTACGTCCCGTCGCGCGACGCGGCTGACGCCCGGCATCTCGATCTCGCCGCCGGCCGCGCCCGCCACGTAGTAGCGAACGTTTAACAGGTCGAACATCGCCTTGAAAAAGCGGACCGTCCCTTTGCCCACGACCGGCCGCCACCCCAGCATGAAAGGCAACTCGGCCACGAGCAAACGGTGGTACGCCGGGATCAACAATGCGTCCGAACCCGAGATTCCCTCCAGGCCGAACATGCCTGAGACCCCTGGAGACAGGTTGTTTCCCAGGCCGAGAACCCGCCCCGGTTCGGTCAACCCATGCTGGATGAAATCCACGGCCGGCGACCGCGCATAGAAGTCCACGCGCACCTGCGGACGCGCCACGTAGCGGTCGAGCGCCGGCGCGAAATGCAGTTGCTGCCCGTGCCGCCAGAGCATCGCCGCCAAACACACGATGACCCAGGGCGCGAGCCCCCAGCGGGACCAGCCGTCCGGGCGCGCGAGGCGGCGCACCAACAGAGGCAGCGCCGCGAAAGCCAGGAGGAGCGCAAGCGCGTCGCACCAGAAGAAAAAGCTCTTGGCCACCTCCTGATGGAAACCGAGATCGTGGATGGCCGAGCGTTGTTGGGCCTGGGTCGTGCCCAGGAAAAGCATCCCCAGGAAAACCGGCATTGCGAGCGCAACCAGATAATCGTACCCCCACGCGCGATCCGCCAGGCAACGGCGGCATTGCGCCAGGCCGAATCCCGCCAGGACGAGCACCGGGACAATCAGGATCGTCGAAAACACGTCATCGACATGGAGGATGTTGCCCAGGAACGGGATCCTCTCCACGATCGCCGGCGAAACGACCCCGAACGCCATAGCCAGCGGCGGCAGGGAACTCAAGCTCAAGGCCAGGAAGACGCGGTTGCGCAGCAGGGTTTTGCCGTAGCTCGCGGCGAAAGCCAGGCCGAGGAAAACGAGGAAATTTGTGCAAGGCAAAAAGGTCCTCTCCCCCGACTCGAACTGGCGATAGAAGATGTCGTCGAAGAAGCCGATCAGCAGGCTGGGCTGAATCTGCCAGAGGCGCGGTGTCAGGTAAGAGTTCCAACTGTGGACCACCAGGTCGAGCGGCGTGAGCCAGAAGGGGTTGCTCACCAGCACGAGCGCCGCCTCGCACCAGAGGGCGAGCGCGAGCACGCGCCAGCGCCGGCTCCAAGGCTGGGCGGCGGAGAGCAGCAGGACTAACACGCCGCACAGGTTCAGGGAGATCGTCAACAGGCAGGCGTCTTTTACCGGGCCGCTGTTGATCTCCATCCAGTCCGCCTGCAAGAGTAAACCGATCCACGGGGCGGCTGACCGCCAGCGCGAACTTTGCGCCAAATGCAGCCACGCATAGAGCATCCACGGCGCGTAGCAGAGGCAGAAGTAGGTGGGATGGTTCAGCCGGTACTGGAAAAAACCCAGGAAGCAGCAGACAAAAGCCAGCAGCAGCGCCACGGCTGTCTGCCGGGTGGTCAACCGCACGATCAACCCGATGCCCGCGGCAAAAAGCAGCCGGCTGAGCAGGAACCGCAGGTCCCAGGCCCAGCCATTCGCACCCGCCAGCAGCATCAACACATGCAACGGATCCCCGATCATCGTCTGGCCCTGCCCTAGGAACGGCATTCCGCATTGATTGTAACGATTCCAGAAGGGGAACTCGTGGTCGACCAAAAGCGAATGCCGCTGCACCATGGCGTACGGGACAAAGCCCGACATCGTCGCCAGCACATCGGAACCCTGGGCGTCGCCCGTATTCGGGTCGGTGTAACCCGGCAGCGTGGGATACCCGTCGTAGAGAATGGCGGTCCCGATGTTCGGCGAAACGAAGCTTTTGCCACAAAAAACGACCGGGTAACAACTCACCGACCCGCCGCCCGCCGCGGCCACCCAGAGCGCCGCGGCCGGGTGCGCGCGCGCCAGTGCCACTGTCTTGCGGGAGAGCTGTTGCACGACCGCGGCAAGGTAGTCCAGCCGCTGGCGAGCCGACTGCCAGCCGCGCAGACGACGCCAGGCGAGCAGCGCGGCCGCCGCCAGCAAGAGGTACTCCGCGCCGCCCAGCGCCGCCAGCAGCGCGAAACCGCGCCAGTCGAAGCTCAGCACGAGCGGCTCAGCCAAGGGGAGCTCTAAAGCGGCTTCTGTCGTACCCGGGATGGCAGCCAACGGCCGAAAGCCATCGGCGCCGGTAGCCAGGTTCGGTAAGCGTAAATCCGCCGGCTGGAAGGTCGCCACGGCTGTTTCGAACCCGAAAAACTCGTCCAGCGCGGAATGGAACGCCGGCGCGCCGATCGCGACCCCCGCCCCCGCGCTGGCGTGCAACACCAATTGCGTGAGCCGGCCGGCCGGGAACTGGCAGCGAACAATTTGCGCCGTGCCGGAGGCGCTCACCGGGAACTCCAGCGGACCTTTTGGCTGGATGGCAGCGCCAAGATCGGCCTCGACGCCGAGCATGGTGGCGCGCGCGGCCCGCACGGGAATGTCCAGGGAGTAACTCTGCGCTTCGATCAGCCCGAAGACCAGAAAAGCCAGCAGCGGCAAGGCCAGTAGCGCCAGGATATTGGTCCAGGCACCTTTTTCCTCCGGCTGGGGCAGCAGCCGGGCACAGGGCAGCGACATCATTTCATCGCCAGCAAGCAGGTTTCGATCTCACCCCACCTGCGATCCGTCGTGCGAGCAGTGCTGCGGGCGGCGGGCGGCGGACGGCTGTGGCTAACGGTCTACACTGTTGACGGGTGGCACCGGGCGACGGAAGGTGCTGCCACTGCACGCCGGCTGGCCGGTGCTGCTGCGGTCTTCGTGCCGGCTTCCATCCTTGAACGCGCCTATGACTCCCATTCAGGACGTTCGCGTTGTTTCCACCCAGCGCCTCATCACGCCCCGGGCGCTGAAGGACGAGCTTCCCTTGAGCGACGCCGGGATCGCCACCGTGCTGGCGGGGCGGGCCGCGGTCGAAGATATCCTCACCCGGCGCGATCCGCGCCTGCTGGTCGTGGTCGGGCCGTGTTCAATCCACGATCCCGCCGGCGCGCTGGAGTACGCCAAACGCCTGGTCGTCTTGCGGCAGGAACTGGCGGACGACGTTGAAATCCTGATGCGCGTTTATTTCGAGAAACCGCGCACCACGCTGGGCTGGAAAGGGCTCATCAACGACCCGTACCTGAACGACTCCTGCGAC
This sequence comes from uncultured Chthoniobacterales bacterium, assembly GCA_964250275.1. Classification (GTDB taxonomy): domain Bacteria; phylum Verrucomicrobiota; class Verrucomicrobiia; order Chthoniobacterales; family SZAS-18; genus CAXUFU01. The sequence goes on from CAXUFU010000278.1 coordinate 3,633, forward strand.
GTGGGCGCCGGTTTGCACATCGGCCGGCGCGTACTCCTGGAGATCGTCGACCTGGGGTTGCCGACCGCCACGGAATTTCTTGACGCCATCGTGCCGCAATACATCGCGGACCTGGTGAGCTGGGCGGCCATCGGCGCGCGCACGACCGAAAGCCAGACGCATCGGGAGATGGCCAGCGGCCTTTCCATGCCGGTCGGCTTCAAGAACGGCACCGACGGCCATTGCCAGACTGCCATCGACGCCATGCGCGCCGCGCGCCATCCGCACAGCTTTCTTGGCATCGATCAGGAAGGGCGGACGAGCGTCATCAAAACGACCGGTAACGCGCTCGGCCACCTGGTGATGCGCGGCGGCCGGTTGCGCACGAACTACGATCCCCCGAGCATTGCCGAAGCCGCGCGCGGCCTGGCTGCATCGCAACTGCCGCCGGTCTTGATGGTCGACTGCAGCCACGCCAACTCCGGCAAACATCACGCCCGGCAGGAGCTCGTCTGGCAGAGCCTGCTCGAGCAACGCCGCATCGCGCAGGCGCACGAACTCAGCCCGATCATCGGCGCGATGTTGGAGAGCTACCTGGAACCCGGCAACCAGCCCATCCCGCGCCGGCGCGAAGACCTGCAATACGGTGTCTCGATTACCGACGCGTGTCTCGGTTGGGCGCAGACAGAGGCCTTGTTGCGCAGCGCCGCGGCGCGGGTCAATCGCCGCTCTCGTGCCGGCGAACGCGAGCCAGTGCCGGTGCATTGATCTGGTCCCGCCTGTAGCGGCGGTCTGTGACCGTCGGCGTTGCTGGCCTTTACTCACTGCTGCCGTCGACGGTCATAGACCGCCGCTACAGGGGCCTTCGACGGTCATAGAGCAGATCAGCAAATGTTGTAGCCGGTAAGTTCCGGTTGTAGGGCGGGGGGGGGGGGGGGGGG
>CAXUFU010000279.1:0-4551 GCA_964250275.1 uncultured Chthoniobacterales bacterium
GGTCCGGCAGCGTCAGGTTATCGAGCGGCAAACGCCGTTCCATGTCGTCGATCTGATGCAAAGCGGCGTCGACGCCCTCCGGGTCGCTGGCTTCCAGGCCAGACAACATCGCGAGCAACTCTTTCAAACCATCGAGCCGGTCGCGTTCCACGCTGCTCAAGTTTTTTCCTTGCTCGCGCAACGCTTCATCGCGATCCGCGATTTCCTGGATCTTGTTTTGCAGCCGCTCCTGGCGGCCCGTCAATGGGTTCATCTTTGCCGTCGCCACGACCAGCCCTTCAAAGCTATAACGCATCGGCATGAACTGACAGATCAACGGCACCTGCAGCTTGCTGCGCGGCTCTGTCTCGTGGCCTTTATCTTCGTTGTCCGGATGCTCCGCGAGCCAACGCTTGATCGTGTAAACGAAGTCCAGGTTGCGGTTCATCTCTTCGTACTTGATGAGCGCTCCGCCCATGATGATCTGCGGGATCAAAATCAGCGGCACGATGTTTACCGCCGTCTTGGCGTCAGCGACCAAGGACGAAATCAACAAGCCTAAGGCCACGCCGCAGAACGCCGTCAGCGCGGTGTACCCAAGATAGATCCAGAACATGCCGCGGATTTGCAGAATGTAATCGCCGATCAGGAGGAACAGCACGCATTGCACGAGCGCGAACAGACACAGGGTCACGGTCTTGGCGAAAATGTAGTACGGCAGCCGGATGCGCAGGTTGCGCTCCCGTTGCAGGATAACGCGGTCCCGGATGATATCGTCCGCGCTGTTGGTCAGGCCGAGAAACATCGCCACGGTCACCGACAAAAAGAGGTAGATCGGAATATGGTAGGCGCCGGCGAAGTCATACTCGCCGTTTTCATTGTAGCGCAGGACCATGGCGATCATGGCCGCCAGAAGAGGCGCTTCCACGATGGTGGTCAAGACGTTGACGCGGTTGCGCAGTTTGCTGAAAAACGCCCGCCGCAAAAGGGTGCGCAACTGCGTCCACTCGTCGCGCCAGCGGATGCGCTGCAACCACAGGCGCCGTGGGGGCGGGGGACCGATGGGCGCGGCTGCCTTCCCGGCGATCTCGCGTTTGACGGGCACCTGGCGGACGTCCTGGAGCAAGCGGTGGCTCTCGTATTTATCGCGCCAGAACTCCGGGGAAAACCGCCGCGCCGGCACCAATTGGCCGCGGCTGTTCTCCTCGTAGATGATGTCTCCGCTCATGTCCCGCAACGGGGTCTCGAGCACATCGAAGATAAATTCCGGCCGGGTGCTGCCGCAACTCGCGCAACCTTCGATATCCACGCCGTGCTGCTGTTCGTTTTCGGCTTGGGCGAAGTAAGCCAGGGCCTCGGTCGGCGTGCCGAAGAAGACCAGGCGGCCACCCTTGTCTAACAGGATGACCTTATTGAACATCTGAAAGATTTTCGAGCTGGGCTGATGGATCGTCACCAGCACGATCTTGTTGTGGCTCATGCCGCGGATGATCTCGACGACGTGTTCGCTGTCCTTCGAGCTCAACCCACTGGTGGGCTCGTCGAACAGGTAGATGTCCGCCAGCCCAATCATATCCAACCCGATATTGAGCCGCTTGCGTTCGCCGCCGCTCAAGGATTTCTTCACCACGCTGCCGACGACGCTGTTGCGGCGTTCGTTGAGGCCCAGCTCGATCAGCTTGCTGTCGATGCGCCGCGCGCGTTCGCGCCGCGAAAGATGCGGCGAACGCAGGGCGGCGGCGAGAGACAGATTTTCCTCGATCGTGAGTTGCTCGTCGAAGGCATCGTCTTGCGGGATGTAGCTGATGTAACCGCGCAGTTCATCGAGATGGTCATAGAGCGACTTGCCATTGAGCACGACGGCGCCGCTATTGGGTAAGTTTTGCCTGGCGAGCGTGCGCAAAAGCGTGCTTTTGCCGCAGCCGCTGGCGCCCATCACGCAGACCATCTCGCCGCGGGTGATCGTCAGGTTGATGTTATCGAGCGCGGTCTCGTCGGCGCGGTAGGAGTGCCGCAGGTCGCGCGCTTCGAGCACGCGGATGACGTTGCGCTCCTCCTCCAGCATGCGTTCGGAGAAATTGCAGCGCAGCACCTGGCCGCCATCGATGCGGATAATGTCGCCGTCCGCGAGTTTGGCGGTGTTGCGCACCGGGGTATCTCCGACCAGGATCGAGCGGCTCGCCTGCAGCACCTCCAGTTGGCCGACCTTCTGCTCGTAGTCGCAGGAAATTTTTAACAGCACGTCCCCACCCATGCCTGGGGAAAGCAGAATATCGTCGGCATCGAGCAGGCTCGGATTATTGGAGACCAGATACTCACTTTTGCTGGCGATGAGCTGAAACCGGCCGCCCAGGGCGCGGGCGCGACGGCGCAAGTCGAGCAACGGCAGTTCGCTATCGTTTTGGAAAACGATCTTGTCTTCCAGCGTGGCTTCGACGCGCGTGCCGGCTTTTAGCTCTACACCCGTCAGGGTAGCGGCGATGCGGCGCAAGGCCGTCACTTGCACTTTGAGGCCGAAACGCACTTCGAGCACGCTGTCGCGCGTGCGGGAGCGTTCAAAGCTGACTTCGTTGGCGTTGTTGAGCGCCAGATACACTTGCGGGACAGCGACGTTCTTCTTGGCATTAAAGTACGCGACCAACTCTTGGTACGTCAGCACCCGCTCGCCGACCACCACCCGCTGGCCTTCGTAGAGCCGGCTGATGGCGCCGCGTTGCAGCGGCCGGCCGTTGACGACCAACTGGCCGTTGGACTGGTTCTTGATCAGGACGAGCTCGTGGTAACGATAAACCAGCAGCCGATCGCCGGCGGGCAACTCCTTGAAGAGCACGTCGTCCTTGGCGGCCGACCCGAAAGTGAGGGACTCCAGCGGCGAAGCGCCTTTCTGGAAAATCTCCGCGCCGGCGGCTTCTTCGGACGAGTTGAGTTGATAGACGATGTCAATGGCCTGGGCGGTCATGCCGATCCCGGCCATGAACTTATAGAACGCGACGACCTGTTCCTGTTGTTGGCCGGAACGGCAGATCAAGTCCCAGAGCTGAATGCCCAGCAGGATCTTGCGGTCGGCACTGAGCTGCGTGTTGAGCTTGGCCGCCATGGCCTCGAGGTCCGGCTGCTCGTGCAGGGCCTGGCGGAACTGCTTGCGCAATTCGGAGTAAACCGCCTCCGGATAGTCGTGTCGCAAAAAGCCCAGGCTGGAATCGATTTCCTCTTCCAGGATTTTGCCGTCGAGCTTGCTGAAGCAAGCCAGCACCCGGATGAGGAGCGGCAGCAGGTTCGGCCCTTCCGAGATGCGCCGCGGCCGCCGCAGCACGCGCCGCCACAACTTGCTCGAGCGGCGGCGCAGCCAGTAGCCCCAAGGTGTGGCGTTGCGCAACGCGCGGTTCACGCGGCCCTGCCTGGGGCCGGCCGGCGGTCCTCCGCCCGCCGCGGCCTGAGGCGATGGCGGCGTGACCCTATCAGGAGGCGGGGCGGAAATCGGCGCGGGCATGAACCGCTCTAGCTATAGCGCGGGACGGGGTCCGGAGCCACGGCTTTCTACGGGGGCGCAGACCGTTCGGTTGGCGCGACGCACGGCCTCGGCACGTTTGCCGGACAGAATGGGACGGCTCGGAGAGCCCGCCCCTACCTCTTTGTTAACGAAAGAGGATTCCCGCCGCGCGCTTGCCGAATCCGGCACCAGGCTAAACGGCCGCTTTTCGGCGGACCGCCACCGGGGAACCCTCTGCGATGAAAGCCGTCACCGGCGCGGCGGACAAGCTCTCCACAAAACGTTCGCCGTAAAGTTCAGACACTTGCGCGTCGAACCCGGCTTCGCACGCGGGCCAGACGCGCCAGTGCGGATGTTCCACCTGATACTCGCTGGAGCCGGATTTCTGGGCGTTGTAGCCCCAGTAATGCTCGGTGATAAACTCTTCCGCCGAGCCCGGCGCAATCGGCTGCGGGTCGCCCGTTCCCCGCGCGTACATGGATTCCCAGCGGCCGGCGCGCCGCCAGCCGTATTCGGCGCGGATGCCGCCGGAGAAGTCGATCCGGTGGCGCATCGGCAAGGCCAGGTATGGCTCGCCGTAGCAGGCACGCGCGATAAACGCGATGGCCCAGCGCGGCACCAGTTCCCGGACGAAAACTACTCCGCGCCTCCAGCCGTCGGCGCTCTTGCGTCGCACGTAGAAGCGCAGGTTCACTTCCTCGAAGTCCGTGTGCCACGGAAAGGCGATGCCAAAAATTCGCGTCCGCAAAAACTGGAAGCCCACCAGGCTGAGAAATGTTTCGCCGCCAAAGGTGTCGAGCTCCGTGCCCGGCGGCACCAGCGGCCGGAGCACTTCGAACTCGACCCGGTAGTTCAACATGACCAGGTAGCGCCATTCGGCGGTGAGGAAGGTCGGCAGCCGCGGCATGGCAAACAAGGGCAAAACGGCAAGCCAACACTGTCCAAGCTCTGGCAGCGCAGTACCTTGCGGACGCCAAACAACCTGCCGATTACCCGCCTGGCTGCCTCGCAAGGACTCGAACCTTGACAAAGTGATCCAGAATCATTTGTGCTACCATTACACCACGAGGCACTGCGGCGGG
>CAXUFU010000280.1:0-4545 GCA_964250275.1 uncultured Chthoniobacterales bacterium
TAAGAAGCTCAGCGCTGCCCGACAACGTGGCTCTTAGGTCCATCCTTGCGGCTGGGGCGGCGCGCGAACTCATCGTTCAACCCCTTGCCAGCGAGAATCTGTTGCGTGCACTTCTCAACTCTGGACGCACGGGTCTTGGATTGTTTAGGGGCGGCGAAATGAAGGAGGTAGGCTCGTTGCCGTCCCGGAGTTAAGGCAGCGAATGCCGTTTGCAAGGCAGGGCTTTCGTCCAACTTACTTTGCCATTCTGCCGGCACCTTAAAATCAGAGGTCTGCTTATACGCGACTTCCAAGCCGGCCTTTTCCACTTCTATCGCTTCACGAATGTAAGCGTCCAAGACATTCTTTAGCGCGTCAATCTCCCGAACATGAGAGAACTTAATCCAACGACCCGCCTGCGTATGCTCTCCGGGCTTGCCCAGGATCTGCTGGGGATCCTTTAACAGGGCGCCTTTGCAAAACATCAGTGCACAATGATCCTTCAGAGGAATGATGATAACGACGTTACCCTTGCTTATCGAGTAACAAGGTTTGCCCCACTTCAATTCTTCGGTGAGGTGACAATCAAGCAGAAGCGCTCTTAGCGTTCGCACCTCTTCCTGCCACTTTTTGGCCTTCTTCAGATACTCATCAACCTTGGGATTCATCGGGCTGTTCATCCGTTGATCCAGTCGAGTCTATCTACTCGCCGGGCATTTTACCACAGCGAAAGCTGTTGGCCGCCGGGCCGCCGGAATGTCGCCACCGAGAGTTTCGGGTGCTCGGTCGATAGCCCCAGTTGCGCCGACCGCACGCGCAAGAGATCGGTGATTTGTTGGGCGTACTTGCCTTCGCCCACCAGGCGCGAACCGAACTCTGCACTGTTCAGCTTGCCGCCCCGCACGTTGCGCACATGCGCGAGCACCTTGTCTTTCTTCAGTGGAAAATGGACCTCCAGCCAAGCGCTGAAAAGATCGCTCACACCGTAAGGCAGCCGCAGCATGACCCAGCCGGCAAAGCCCGCGCCGGCCTCGGCCGCGGCCGCCAGGATCGCCGGCCCTTCGTGGTCGGTCAGCCCGGGCAAAATCGGCGCGCCCAACACACCGACGGGTATCCCGGCGTCCGCCAGAGCGCGAATTGCTGCCAGACGCCGGGCTGGTGGGGAGGCGCGCGGCTCCATCTTTTTGGCCAAGGAGGCGTCGAGCGTGGTAATCGAGATGAAAACCGCCACCGCCTTGTCTTGGGCCAGTGGCGTCAGCAAGTCGATGTCGCGGGTGACGCCGTGGTTTTTGGTGATGATAGCGACCGGGTTGCGGAACTCCGCGAAAACTTCCAGGCAGCCGCGGGTGATCCGCAGTTGGCGTTCGGCCGGCTGGTAGCAATCGGTCACGCCGCTCAGGGCCACCACCTGCGGCTGCCAACGCGGCGAGGCAAGCTCCGCGCGGAGCAGGGCGGGAGCGTCCTGTTTGACCATGATCTTGGTCTCAAAATCCTGGCCTGCGCTAAAATCCAGAAACTCGTGCGTGGGCCGCGCGTAGCAGTAGATGCAGCCGTGCTCGCAACCGCGGTAAGGATTGAGGGAGGTGGTGAAGCCGATGTCCGGGCTGTCGTTAAAGGCGAAGATCGAGCGGGTGCGGTCGGGAATGAGTTGCGTCAGCGGCGAGGGGGGCAGTTCGCCGTCCGGATCTTGCGCGAGGGCCGCCGTGGCGAGGGCCTCGGCATCCGGCTCGTAGTGCTGGCGGGCAAACCGGTTGTCCGGGTTGCCGGGCGCCCCGCGGCCTGGAGTGTGGAAGAGGTGCATAGCTGCAGGACCACAGTAGCAAAGCAATGCAACTGTTCAAGCCGAACACTTCTAAGACTTCGCCGCAGCCACGGATTCGCCATGGAAACGGCGGTTCAACGTCGATAAAGGGTAGGGATGGGCCTCCGGCCCGGTCCCTTGCTGTCTGGCAAACGTGACTCCATAACACGACCCACACCGGCCGAAAAATCCTGCCGCACGATTTCCCGTTCTGGGTGGACCCGGAGCGTAGCGTTTACTTCGTGACGATCTGCTGCCGGGAGCGTGGGGTGAATCAGCTTTGCCTGCCGGGTGTGGCAGAGGCTCTTCTAGACTCCGCGCGCGTCTATGTAGATCTGCGAAAATGGTTTCCGCTGCTCTTCTTATTAATGCCCGACCATCTGCACATGCTGGTTAGTTTCGCGCGAGGAAGCGACATGAACAAAGTAGTCACGGCGTGGAAGCGCTACGCGGCTACGCACCATGGCATCAACTGGCAGCGCGGGTTTTTCGAGCACAGGCTGCGGGCGGAGGAGAGCATCGAGGAGAAGGCCGGGTACATTATGCAGAACCCGGTGCGAGCAGGACTGGCGGCAGACGGGTCTTCCTGGCCGCACGTGTTTCGGGCCGGATAGCCGGTTGTACGGTAACGGTTAGCAGACAGCAAGGGACCGGCTCAGGAGAGCCATCCCTACCCTTGGGTTACCAAGCGCTTGAGTGCTTGGGCTGCGCCCGCAGACAGACAGCAAGGGACCGGCTCAGGAGAGCCATCCCTACCCTCGGGTCACGAAGCGCTTGAGCGCTTGGGCTGCGCCCGCAGACGGACAGCAAGGGACCGGCTCAGGAGAGCCATCCCTACCCTCGGGTCACGAAGCGCTTGAGCGCTTGGGCTGCGCCCGCAGACAGACAGCAGGGCATCGGCTCAGGAGAGCCATCCCTACCCTTGGATTACAAAGCGCTCGAGCGCTTGGCTTCGCCCTACACCCCGTCCGACCCGATCGCCTCGACGGGACAACCTTCCATCGCCTCGCGGCAGAGGTTCTTTTCGTCATCGCTCTCGGGCTGCTTGTAGACGTAGGAATGGCCGCCGTCGTCGTTGCGCGTAAAATTCGCGGGCGCGGTCTCGCGGCAGAGATCGCAATCGATGCACTGGTCGTCGACGTAAAAGGCGCCGCCGACGTTCTCGGAATATTTGTTGGCGAGATCGGCCATAGTTTCAGGTGAGGGCGCAAAACTTAGATGCGGGCAGGGTCAATGCAATGTTTTTGTGCGGGCAGCCTTTCTTTTCGGTTTTCGCTGGGGCAGGCTTTGTGCTCGCTCCCTCCAACCACAGGAACTGCCCGTGGAAAATCCACCGCCTACCGTCGCTGCCGGCCCCCAGCCAAAATCTCCCGGCCCGCGCCGCGGCTGGTTGCGCCGGTTGCTGGGCCTGCGGCTCTGGCAATGGGCCTTGCTCCTCCTGGCCATACCCATTGTGGCCGTTTTCGCCTTCTACGCCCTTTGGGCGGGGACTTTCGATATCAGCAAGCTCGGCGAAATGCCGCAGCGGGCTGTCGTCTATGATATGGACGGCAACCCCTACAGCCGCTTAAGCTTCAGCGGCGCCAACCGCACCTACGTTCCGCTCAATCAGGTCTCCAAAAACTTCATCAACGCCCTCATCGTGCGGGAGGATTCCCGCTTCTTTGAGCATCACGGCGTCGATCCGCACGGCATCGCCCGCGCCATCCTGCGCAACCTCCTGCGCCGGCGGGCCGCCGAGGGCGCCAGCACGCTAACCCAGCAACTCGCGCGCAATAGCCTCTCGCTCGGGGGCAAGACGCTCAACCGCAAGATCCTCGAAGCTTTTGTGGCCGTCCGCATCGAGCGCCATTATTCCAAGCAGCAAATCCTGGAATGGTACGTCAACCGCATCTTCTACGGCGCGGGCCTCTACGGCATCGAGACAGCCAGCCAGGCGTATTTCGGCAAGCCGAGTTCCCAGCTCGATCTCTCGGAATCCGCGCTCATGGCCGGGTTGATCCGCAGCCCAAACCGTTTTTCGCCGCTGAACAATGCGGCAGCCGCCCAGCACGAGCGCGATACCGTGTTAGCCCGCATGGCCGAGCTGGGCGTGATCAGCGAGGCCCAGGCGCAAAAGGCCGAGCACGAGCCGATCAAGGTAGCGCGCTCGCGCGTGGCCGGCGTGCAGGACAACTACGCCATGGAGGCCATCGAGGACGAACTCACCTCCCTGCTCAGCGACGCGCAGACGGGCGAGGGCGGGCTCAAGATTTACACCACCATCGATCCGCAACTCCAGAACCTCTCGACCGAAGAAGTCGAGACCCAGTTGACCCGCATCGAAAACCGCCCCGGCTACGAACATCCCAAGAAAGGCCAGAACCCTGCCCGGGACGATAGCGCGGGCACCGATTACCTGCAGGGCGCGCTCGTGCTGATCGATAATCACTCCGGGGCCATTCGCGCGCTGGTCGGAGGCCGCGAATACAAGAACAAGGCCTTCAACCGCGCCATGGCGCTGACCGGCGAAAGCAATCCCGGCCGCCCCGTGGGCTCCACGTTCAAGCCGTTTGTCTACACGGCCGCGTGGCAGCGCGGCCTCTTGCCCGGCGCGCGCATCGACGATGGCCCGATTGAGCCGGGCGAGCTCAAAGACGCGCCCACTTGGTCCCCGGCCAATTCCGACAGCACCTTCGGCGGCATCCAGCCGGCGGAGGTCGGCCTGATCCGCTCGCGCAACACGATGAGCGTGCGGGTGGGGGAGTTGGTGGGCTTGGAAAAGG
>CAXUFU010000281.1:0-344 GCA_964250275.1 uncultured Chthoniobacterales bacterium
GAGAGCCGGTAGGTCCGGCCATCGAGCGCCAGCAACTCCTCGCCGGGCCGCGCCAGCCGCACCTCGATACCGTCCTCGCCGATGGACGCCGCATCGAACGCGTGCAAAGGCTGGCCCAGCTCCAACATCACGTAATTGGTCACGTCGACGACATTGTTGATCGAGCGCAGCCCCACGCACTCCAGCCGCTGCCGCAGCCATTCCGGGCTGGGGCCAACGTTCACGCCCGCGATCACCCGCGCCGTGTAGTACGGGCAGGCTGCGCGTGCGTCCTCGGCGATGGTGATCTGCCATCCCGCCGCCGGCACGGGTGATGACTCGGGCGCAACCTGGCGCCGCCACTC
>CAXUFU010000281.1:354-4543 GCA_964250275.1 uncultured Chthoniobacterales bacterium
GGACTCAGCAGATCGCTGCGATTGGGCGTGATCTCCAGATCGAGGATCGTGTCCGGCGGGAACAACTCGCCGATCGGCGCGCCCACGCGGGCATCCGGCGCGAGGATAAGCAAACCCTCCGCGTCATCGGACAAGCGCAGCTCGCGCGCGCTGCACAGCATGCCCTCGCTCTCGATACCCCGCAGCTTGCCGACCTTGATCCGCACGTCGCCCGGCAGCACCGCGCCCGGCAGCGCCAACGGCACGCGGTCGCCGACCTGGAAGTTCTTGGCTCCGCAGACAATCTGCCGCGGCGGTTGGCTGCCCGAGCCGTCATCCACGCGGCAGACGCTCAGACGATCCGCATTCGGATGCGGCTCACGCGCCAGGATCTGGGCCACAACGACGTGAGGCAGGTTCAAGCCGCGCGGTTTGATCCCTTCGACCTCCACACCGGCCATGGTCAACAGCTCGGCCAAGGCTTCGGGCGTGCCTTCGTACTCGACGTATTCGCGCAGCCAGTGCAGAGAAATCTTCATGGGGTCTTCGGGATGAGCTGGCCCTTACTTCACCGGAGAAAGCGCCCGGTGCAAGCCCGGCGCCGCTCGGGAGTTATCCCTTCAACGCACCTGGACGAGATGCAAGACCGTCTCCGAAAAGCTCGCCGCGTTGAGCTTCAACTGCCCCGCAAACCGCTCCCAGGAGACTTGCGGACACGCCGCGATCAAGAGAGCCGCCAACACCGCCAGGTTCGCCAGGTAAATAACGACCAGCGAGAAAAAGGTGCCGTGCAACAAGAGGTCCGTCTGTTGTTTGGGGATCATCCAGCACGTGAAACTAAAATGAAACGCCCAGGTAGCTCCGAGCAAAGCGTACAGGCAGCGGTGGTAGAGCCAAATCGGCGGGTAGAACAAGCCGACTGCTCCATAGAGGCCGGTCGGCAATGATGTAGCCGCCCCCGCGATGCACCTTGAAAGCCATGACCTCGCCTCCCAGCGCCCAGACCCAGAGCGCGTGCGTCAGCTCATGGCCGAAGACGTAAACCAGCAGCGGACGCGGCAACCCGGCAAAAGCGATCAGCCAAACCACGGCCCCCAACATGAAGAAATAGAACTCTTCGGTCCGCCAGAAGTTATGCGTGACCGTGGCGCGGGTGAACTCCTCGAAAAACGTGCGGCTCAAGATCCAACTCACCGGGAGCAGCAACACCCCGGCCACCATCTTGACCCAACGGGTCGGCACCGTCTGCGGGATCAGGCCGCGCGGAGTCGGGAGCGCGGCGGACGAACGGCTGCCGCGCGGGCGAGCTTCAATCTTCTTCGAGTACGGACGCGGCTGCCCCATGCCCGACGGAGCCTACGCCAACGGCGCCTGCTTCTCCCAGCGTTTTCTCGCCCACGAGCCCATCCAAAATAAGGTGGGGACGGGCTCTCCGAGCCGTCCCTGGCTGTCAGGGAGCGTGCTCGGAAGATGGCGCCGCCTATGCCCATAAACGCCTCAAGTAAGCTCCTCCAGTTACCTGGACGGGCACGCTCCGTCGTGCCCCTATTCGTCCGTTTCCGCGCAGCGCCGGCAGACAGTCAGGGACGGCTTGGAGAGCCCGCCCCTACCTTAGATAACGAGACCCCTCCTACGCCAGGGCTGGCGCCCCACATCTGGCGGGTTCAGCGGCGGTGAAATGCCTGGTGCGCAGCAACTCCAGCACGGTCTTGTAGACCTTCAACTCGCAAACCCGCGTCCGTTGCCAGAGATCAGCCAGGGAGATCGGCGAGCTGTAGCACACTTGCCAAATCTCCTCGGCCACCGGCCGCAGATCGGCGCCGGCTTCCTCCGGCCAGTCCAGGTTGAGCTTTTGGCGTCTCAACTCGCAGCTCGGGCTGGGCGCTTGTTCAATGATCTGCTTGAACTCGTCCCGGTATTGCAGCGCGGTAATCAACAAGTCGCTGGGATTGCGCCGCACGATCTTATCGCCCAGCTCATGCTCGTTCGCCGCTTCCACGATCGAGAACGCAAAGGTCCCCTCCAGCTTTTCGTGCAGGAAGAGCTGCCAAAAGGCCTCCTCCCCATCGAGATGGTAATAGCTGGCATATCTGGCTTGCCCCTCTTGGAAATAGAAGATCGCCACAGCCTCCTTGTTCTCGTCGAAGATCGCTAGCTCGCCCGTCTGCGCTGAGTTCAGGATCGTCTGATAAATGGTTACCAGATCGAAATTGGCCAGGTTGCCGCTCAGCTCCAGGCAATTGCTCTGGACGAACGCCAGGTCTGTCATCTTCGTCACCTGGCTGGCGATCTGTTGGCTGAGGTAAAAGAAAAAAGCCGGCACGCGCCGGATCAATTCCGGGAAATCCTTTCTCTTGAAGCGCTGGATGCTGGCCGATTCGCAGGTGCGGATAGCGTTCATCCGCGGGATATTGCTCAGGGCTTCCGTCTCCCCGAACACGTCGCCTCGCGAGAGATAGCTGACGGGCGTGCGCATGCCATGGCCGGCATCCTCGTAGACGACTTCCAGAGCGCCGCGATTGATGATGTACAGCGCGTCGCTCTCGTCCCCGCTCTGGTAAACGACCACGCCCTCCTCTAGGTGCAACACCTCGGAGAGCTGGCCCACCGCCTTCAACTCGATCGGCCGCAACGAGGTGATGAAGGAGAAGAAATCGTTCTTGGACATGGGGCCAAAAGCGCGGGGTTGGGATTGGCTAAAGGCTGCGGCGTTAAAAAGCAGGAACCAGTCCAACACGGCAGCATTGCCCCTCACGACCCACACGTTTTCTGCTTCCGGCGCGGGCTAGGCTCGGGCAAGGTCTCCCGGCGGTCCGGCGCTCGAAATCGCCACCGCCCAGCCGCCAACCTCTTTCCCCGCAAAGCCGTGCCGTGGGCCTACCTCTTTGAACGCTTCCCGTCCTTTACCCAGACGTTCTGCTATCGGGAAGTCACCGCCCTGCAACGGCAAGGGCTGGCTCCCTGGATCTTCTCCATCCGCCGGCCGCGCGATGAACCGGCGCAGGATTTCTCCGCCGGCGTGATCGCCCAGGTGCGCTATTTGCCCGACGAAGGAGACTTGGCCGATGAGTTCCGCTGGCTCAAACGCTGCGACCGGCTCCCGGAACCGCTCCGGGCCGATGAACAACGGCTCAAAGGCTCCCGCGACAAAGCGCGCATCCAGGAAGCCGGCTGGCTCGGGGCGCAAATGAAGCTGCTCGGCATCGGCCACGTGCACACGCACTTTGCCGGGATCGCCGCCCGCACCGCTTACTGGCTGGACCGGCACTATGGAATCAGTTTCAGCTTCACGGCCCACGCCAACGATATCTTCAGTCCGCCGGACCCGGAGCTCACGCTCACCCTGGAAGATCTCATGCGCGCGGCTCGCTTTGTGGTCACCGTCAGCGACTTCAGCGCGGCGCGATTGCGCACCCGTTTTCCAGGCGCGACCGATAAAATTTACCGCGTCTACAATGGCGTCGAGACGTTTTCGCCCGCCGCGGCGCCGGAACGCAGTGGACCGCTGATCGTCGCCATTGGCCGTTACATCGAGAAGAAGGGCTTCGGTCACCTCATCGCGGCGTGCGCGATTCTGCGGGACCGCCAGGTGGCGTTCCGTTGCGAGATCGTCGGCGAAGGCCCGCTCGCCGGGGAACTGGCCGCCGCCATCGAGCACCATGGCCTGGGTTCGCAGGTGGCCCTGACGGGTCCGAAAACCTCGCACGAAGTGGCGGCTTTGCTGGCCTCCGCCCGGGTGTTCGCCCTGCCCTGCGTCGCGGAAGCCGCCGGCGGCATGGATAACTTGCCGACGGTGATCGCGGAAGCCATGGCTGCCGGCTTGCCGGTCGTCTCGACGACCCTGGCCGGGGTGCCGGAGATGGTCGTCTCTGGCGACACAGGAATCCTGGTCACGCCGGGAGATGCCCGGGAGTTGGCCGATGCCCTTGCCCGGATGTTGACCGACCCAAAGACTGCCGCTTGCTACGGCCGCGCCGGGCGGCGGCGAGCGCGCCAGCTCTTTGCCCTTGGCTCGACGGCCCGGCGTTTTAAACAAGTGCTCTTGGCCAACACCGCCATTGAGCCCGACCGCGCGGCGCTATGGCACGACCCGCGTTTACTCTGGCTTTTGGCCCGGCGGCGCCCACGCTGACTTCCTTTCTGGATTGTAGGGCGGGCGCTCCGCCTGCCGGCAGCAGCGCGCTCTTCCTCCTGTAGAGCAGAGTAAGAA
>CAXUFU010000282.1:0-4513 GCA_964250275.1 uncultured Chthoniobacterales bacterium
CGGCGATTTCAGTTACGTTTATGGCGTGCACCAAAACAGCCTGGCGAAGTTGGACTCCGCCGGCCGGCTGGTGAGTTCGTTTAATCCCGGTGCCTTCGCGGGTACGCTGACGGCCATCGATACGGTTTCGGATTTCCCCACGGTGCACGCCATTGGCGTCCAAGCCGACGGCAGCATCGTCGTTGGCGGCATCTTTACGAGCATCGGCGGGACGCCCCGCCGCGCCCTGGCGCAGCTCACTCCCGGCGGAGCGGTGGACACCAGCTTTGTGCCCGACGCCAACTTCGATCCCGTGGGCACCGGCCACGCCACGGTGACTTCCATCGATCAGGTGCTGACCCTCGTCGTGCAAGCGGACGGCAAGATCGTCGTGGGCGGCAACTTTAAGGACCCGGTCACGGGCGATCCGAGCAACTCGGTTTACCGGCTCGATACCGATGGCACCCTGGATCCGTCGTTCAATCCCGGCGGAACGGGAACGGCTTACGTGATCGCGGGTTCCCCGTCGTACAACGGGATCGTGAACGCGATGGCGCTGGAGCCCGCCGGCAAGATCATCCTGGCCGGAGAATTTCTGGCCTACAATGGGGTGACCGAAGTGACGGTCGCGCGCCTGGACGCAGACGGAACTCTCGACACCAGCTTCAAAGTCGGCACGGGCCCGCTCGGCAGCCTTTTCGGCTTGGCCCTGCAACCGGACGGCGCGGTGCTGGTGGGCGGTGAGTTCGTGGTTTTCGACGGCGTGCAGCGGGAGGTTGTCGCTCGCTTGAACGCGGTACCCAATGTGCCACCGGCGGTGGTGGCGACCATCGTGGCCTCGAAAAAATTTGCCTCCAGCACTACGAAAGGGGCTTTTACCGTGTCGCGGACGGGCAGCAATCAGACGGCTGACCTGTACGTCAACTACACCGTGAGCGGCACGGCCAAGCCGGGGGTAAACTATCGCGCGTTGCCGGGACAGGTGATCATTCCGGGTGGGAGCAGCTCAGCCGAGATCAAAGTAAAGGCCCTGCTGCAAACCGGAGGCAATCGCAAGGTGACGGTGACCTTGGTGCCGAATGCGGCCTATGGAGTGACCGCCAAGCCGAGTGCCAACGTCATCGTCCTGGCCGCCGGTTCCTGATCCCGGTCCCGCGCCGCGGCGGTGATTCGCGCCTAGCATGACCCGCTCGATCTCCATCCTGGTCGCGGCACTGACAGCGGCGTTCTTCGCGGCCTTCTTCGTTTACCCGATCGCGCAAACTTTGCGCGGTGCGTTCCTGGACGCGGACGATCATTTCACGCTCTCTTACGCGGCCCAGGTCTTCCACAATCCCATCTACGTCGAAGGACTGCGCAACGCCTTCCTGCTGGGGCTCGCGAGCACGGCAGCCGCGTTCGTCCTGGCCCTGCCGCTCGCCTGGCTCGGGGACCGCTTCGATTTCGTCGGCAAGAAGACGTTGAGCGCCTTGCTGCTCGCGCCCATGATTTTGCCGCCGTTCGTCGGCGCGATCGGTATCCGCAAAATCCTGGGCCAGGAAGGCGCGCTCAACACTTTGCTCCAGGACTGCGGCTGGCTGCGCTCCGATCATGCCGTCGATTGGCTCGGGGCCCACCGTTTTTGGGGTATCGTGGCTCTGAACGCGCTGCATCTGTACCCGGTGCTGTACTTGAACGTGGCGGCCGCCCTGGCGAACGTCGATCCCGCCATGGAAGAAGCGGCCGAAAACCTCGGCTGCGTGGGTTGGCGGAAGTTTCGCCGCATCACCCTGCCGCTGATCGCGCCGGGCGTTTTCGCGGGCGGCACGATCGTCTTTATCTGGGCTTTTACGGAGTTGGGCGTGCCGCTGATTTTCGATTATTCGCGGCTCACGTCCGTGCAGATTTTCTACGGCATCCGGGACATCGGGACCAACCCATTCCCGTACGCCCTGGTGGCCGTGATGCTGACCGCGACCGTGCTGCTTTATGCCGTCAGCCGGCTGGCCTTCGGCCGCCGGGCTGACAATCTGGCGATGATCTCGAAAGCGGGCTCCAGCGCCGGTCCCAAGCCGCTTGGCGGCTGGCGCGGCGCCTGGTGCGCCTTGGCCTTCGTGGGCGTCATCGGCCTGGCGCTGTTGCCGCATGCCGGGGTGGTCCTGGTCGCCTTCTCGCGGGATTGGTATCACTCCGTCTTGCCGCAGAGTTGGACGCTGGATAATTTCCGCGCCGGTCTCGGCCATGGCATGACGGTGCCTTCGATCGGCAACAGCCTCAAATACGCGGCGCTTTCGACGTTATTCGATGCGGTGCTCGGCGTGGGCATCGCCTATGTCGTGGTGCGGTCGGCTTTGCCGGGGCGAAGCCTGCTCGATGCGCTGGCGATGCTGCCCCTGGCGGTGCCGGGTCTGGTGCTTGCGTTTGGGTATTTGGCGATGACGCAGGAGGGACATTTGCTGGCCTTTCTCAACCCCATCAAAAATCCGACGCCGCTGCTGGTCATCGCGTATTCGGTACGGCGGCTGCCGTACATGGTGCGTTCGGTCGCGGCCGGCTTTCAGCAGACGAGCGTGACCTTGGAGGAAGCGGCGCAGAATCTGGGATCGTCTCCGTGGCGTTCCCTGCACCGGGTGACGTTGCCGCTTATCAGCGCAAACTTGCTGGCCGGCGGCTTGCTGACCTTTGCCTTCGCCATGCTGGAGGTCAGCGACTCACTTTTGCTGGCGCAGAAGCAGGAGAGTTATCCCATCACCAAAGCGATCTACGAGCTGTACCAACTGCTTGGCACCGGCCGCGGCGTGGCCAGCGCGCTGGGTGTGTGGGCGATGGTCTTCCTCGGGACGACGATTCTAGGCGCCAGCGCGCTCCTGGGCAAGCGCATGGGCGCCTTGTTCCGGGTGTAACCCTCCAAAAAAAGGGGTAGGGATGGCTCTCCGAGCCGGTCCCTTGCTGTCTGGGAAACAGGACCTTACATGGCGCGATCCACCGTTCCCGACAGCCCAGCCAAATTCCAAAACCAAGGTAGGGGCGCGCGCTCCTCCGAGCCGCCCCTACCTTGATTTACGAAGCGCAGCGCCCTGCTGCGCATCTAACCCAGATTCCGCCGCAGCAAGTCAAACGCTGCCTGGCAGGTGCGTTGCTTGAACGCCTCGCGATCCGTCGGAAAAGAATACTCCTGCACGATCGGCGCGCCGCCGGCCGGATCGGCCAGGCCGATGAAAACCGTTCCGACCGGCTGGCCGCTCCCGCTCTCCGGGCCAGCTTCGCCCGTGGTCGATAACGCGAAATCCGCGCCCGTGACCTTGCGAGCGCCGGTGGCCATGGCGGCGGCCACTTCCGGGCTGACGGCGCCGAACCGCTCGAGCACCGCCGCCTCGACTCCCAACAACGCGCACTTGGCCGCGTTCGAGTAAGTCGCCAGGCCGGCCAGGAAAACCCGGCTGGAACCCGGCACATTCGTGACCCGGTGCGCGAGCAGCCCACCCGTGCAACTTTCCGCGCAGGCCAGCGTGCGCCTGGTCTCCGTCAGCCGGTGGACGAGCATTTCCTCGATGGAACGGGCGTCGCGCGCCAGCAGATGGCTCGAGAGCGCGGGCAGGATCACAGATTTGGCCCGCTCGAGCATCGCGTCGGTGCCGATGCAACGGACGTCCACCTCGCCGATCCGCGCGCAGTAGCCGATCTCCAGTCCATCGATTTTCGCCAGGGCCGCCCCGATAAGCTCCTCTACCGCCGACTCGCCGATGCCTACGCACCGGTAGATGCAGCAATCCGGCGGCGTCTCGCCCGCGGGCAACAAACGCCCGAGCAGCGGCACGACTTGCTCCGTAAACATGGGCCGCAGTTCGCGCGGCGGACCTGGCAACAGGAAAACGTGCGGCGACAAGCGGCCATCGGGCAGCAACGTGGGCGGCAGGTAGAGCCCGGGCGCGGTGCCGTGCGCGTTGTCGAGGACGGTGGCGCCGTCGGGAACCTGGGCCTGGCGCGCAATGGCGGCGTTGATGGGGCGGCCAAACCGGGTGAAAAACGTTTTGATCGTTTCCAGCACCTGCGGATCGTTCGCCAGCGGCCGGTGCAGCAGGTCCGCGATGAGGTCGCGCGTGAGGTCATCCGAAGTGGGGCCCAGCCCACCGGTCACCAGCACGAGATCGGCGCGGCCGAACGCCTCTTCGAGCGCGGTGCCGATGGCCGGCCCATCCGGCACGCAAACTTGCCGCTCGACGCGCAGGCCGAGCGGAAAAAGCGCCTGCCCGAGGAACGCCAGGTGCGTGTTCGTGACGTTGCCCAGCAGAAGCTCCGTGCCGGTGTTGATGACTTCGACTTTCATGGCGAGCGCAAGGACGCCTATCTGCCGCGAAGGTCAAGGGGCCGGCGCGATTCGCCACACCATAGTTGCGAAAGAGGTCAACGTCGGCGGCGGAGGAATGGTATAGATGGTTTGCTCCCGTGGCGGCAGGTTGGGCGCCGTCGCTTTCCCCCCCTCCGGAGCGGCGCAATGCTGGAGAATTACCTGGCCATCAAACAGCTTGAAGCGGCGGTCATCCCGTGGCACAAC
>CAXUFU010000283.1:0-4511 GCA_964250275.1 uncultured Chthoniobacterales bacterium
AAAGAAGGTAGGAGCGGGCTCTCCGAGCCGTCCCTGACTGTCCGGAACCCATCCAGGAACACGGGTCGCTCCGAGTGCAGTTCGCGTCAGCCAGTCAGGGACGGTTCCGGAGAGCCGGCCCCTGCCACGAACACCTCGTGTGAGCCCCTCCAAATACTTGGACGGGCACGCTCCGTGGTGCCCCAGTTTGTCGGTTCCGTTAAGCGGTTAGCTGGCAGACAGTCAGGGGCCCCTCTGGATTATTCATGCGCTGCATTGGCGACTCTCGCCGAGGTGCCTACCTTTGATTGGAGAGAACCGCCTGGATCGCCCGTGCCGTTGAAGTCCCGATGAACCCACCCGATACCGAGGCCTTAACTGCCGCCTGGATGGCCGCGGACAAGGCGCACTCCTGGCATCCCTTTACCCAAATGCAGGATTGGTGCGCACCCGGGCACGAGCCGCTGGTCATCGTCTCGGGCGACGGCGCGGTGCTCCGGGATAGCCGCGGGCGCGAGTATCTCGACGGCAACTCGTCCATCTGGACGAATCTGCACGGGCACAACCATCCGAGGATCAACGCCGCCATCACGCGCCAGTTGGGAGCGATCGCCCACAGTTCGTTCCTGGGCCTGACGCATCCCCTGGCGATCGAGCTGGCGACGGAACTGGTGGCCTTGTTCCCGCCCGGCACGCTGACACGCGTTTTCTACTCGGACGACGGTTCCACGGCCATCGAGGCGGCTTTGCGGATGGCCACCCAGTATTGGCAACTGGTCGGACAGCCGGAACGGCGGCGTTTTCTGTCCTTCGACCGCGCGTACCACGGCGATACGCTGGGCGCCGCGCGGCTCGGGGGCATTCCGATGTTCCACCAACGGCTGGCAGAGGAGGGGAGTTCGCCCGATTCCGGCGGCGTGCGGCGAGTGGCCGGGCTGGAGGAGCTCGACCGGTTGCCGCCCAACGAGATCAGCACGCTGGCCGCCGTGGTCATCGAGCCTTTGATTCAGGGCGCAGCCGGGATGCGGCTGTGGCCCGCCGGCATGCTGCGGAGCTTGCGCGTCTGGTGCGATGCGCACGGCGTTCTGCTCATTGCCGATGAAGTGATGACGGGCTTCGGCCGGACCGGGACGATGTTTGCCTGCGAGCAGGAACAAGTGCTGCCGGATTTCCTTTGCCTGGCCAAGGGGCTGACCGCCGGTTATCTGCCGCTGGCCGCCACGCTGACAACGGAGGAAATCTTCGCGGCGTTCCTGGGCAGCTACGCCGAGCGGAAGACGTTTTTCTATGGGCACAGCTACACCGGCAGCGCGCCGGGTTGCGCGGCGGCGCTGGCTAACCTGGCTATCTTCCGCGAGGAAGACGTGTTGGCGCGCTTGCAGCCCCGGCTCAGCCGGCTGGGGGAATTGCTGGCGGCGCACCTCGCGCCCTTGCCGCACGTGGGTGAAATCCGGCGGTGCGGTTTCATTGCCGGGATTGATCTGCTGGCCGATCCGGCTACCGGGAGAGCTTTCCCGTGGGAAGCGCAAACTGGCGCGCGCGTGTGTCTGGCGGCGCGGCAGCATGGCTTGTTGACCCGGCCGATCGGCGACACGCTGGTGTTGATGCCGCCTTACTGCGTCAGCGAGGAGCAACTCGAGCGCATGGTGGAGGCGTTGCGGCGAGCGATCCTGGAGTTGTAACGTCGTCAAGACTCCTGGACGGGCACGCTCCGTCGCGCTCCTGACTGTCTGCTCTGCGGGCCGCGTCCCGCCCACAGACAGTCAGGAACACGACGAAGCGCGCCCATCCAGGCTGCTTGGCTCGCTCGCCTTAGAACCCCGCCAGGAGACCGTCGACGCGCGCGGCGTTCGCCGGCTGGCGATGCTTCTGCTCCAGCGCCAGCAGATAGCGCTTGCGCTCTAACCCGCCGGCGTATCCTGTCAACGTCCCGTTGGCTCCGATCACCCGGTGGCAGGGCACGATGATCGCCACCGGATTGGACCCGATCGCGACGCCGACCGCTCGGGGAGCTTTGGGTTCGTCAATGCGCCGTGCAATCTCTGCGTAACTTACCGATTGGCCGTAAGGAACCGACAGCAACGCGGTCCAGACCCGCTGCTGGAAATCCGAGCCGGCGGTCAGATCGAGCTCCAAGTCAAAAACCGTTCGCGCGCCGGCAAAATATTCCTGCAATTGTCGGCAGGCCAATGTGAGGCGGTCATCATCACGGATCCAAGCCGCTCGCCCGGCGAGTGGACGCCGCCCGATGGGCATGGAAACGCTCAGAAGGCCGCGGTCAGTCGCGCTTAGAATTAACGTGCCGACGGGAGAAGCCAAATCACTGAAGTAGACCGGTGTATGCATGGGTTGTGCTGGTTTGGGTTGGAGGAAAGCGAGTGCCACAAGTATTGCGCCGCAAACGCCCGCCAGGGGCGCCACGCTTCGGCTGCCTGGAGAAGCTTTGTCTCGGGCAAAACCGTCCCGGCTTCCCGGGCCGCGGCGGCGTGTCGAGGAACAGGCAGGAGCGCGCCAAAGGCGTGCGCGCCGTGCAGACGGGACGGCAATAGATCCCGGTTGTTTTCACGCCGACGAAAAACAAGCCATCGAACCGGGCGTTGCGAGCGCAGAGCGCGCGGTAGCAGGCGTCGAAATCCAGTGGCACGGTCGGAAGGTACCGTATCGGCGTGGAGCCGGCTCGCCATTTTCGGCCATGAAAGTGGCACAACCCAAGGTAGGGATGGCTCTCCCGAGCCGGTCCCTGGCTGTCTGGCAGGCGCCCGGAGAAATGGGTCATGCCACCGACGCGCAGTGTTTCCAGACAGCAAGGGACCGGCTCGGAGAGCCATCCCGAGCGTTTTTTACGAGGGCCACGGGTGGCGCCGGCCCGGCCGCCCTGCTCAGGACGAGAACGGATAGCCCATCTCGCGAAACGCATCCTTGTCTGCCTTCAGATATTTCTCGCCCAACTGCTCCAACCCATGCTTGGCCTTGAACTCGGCCAGGAACGCGTTCACCTGCTGGCGCAGGGCGTCGTTGCCCTGCCGGATGCCAATGGCCCAGTTTTCCTGTTGGAACGGCTTCAGGATGGCGCGCGTCGTCTGCGGATTGCGCAGGTGAAATTGGTAGATCGACATCTGATCATAGATGAAAGCGTCGGCTTTGCCCTGGATGACCTCCAATACGCAGGCGGACTCCTCGGAGATGGGCAGCAGCGTCGCCTCGGGCAGATGATCGCGCGCGTAGAGAAAACCCGTGGTGCCGTCTTTGACCACGACCTTGCGTCCGGGCTTGTTCAGGTCGTCGACGGTCTGCACATCCGAATGCGCGCCGACCAGCAGACAGATGCCCGTGTGCATGTACGGATCGGAAAAATCGATCGACTTTGCCCGTTCCGCGTTCGCGGTCATCGACGAGATGATCAGATCGATTTTGCCCGTTTTTAGCGCGGGGATCAGACCGGTGAACTCGGTGTTCTTGATGACCAGCTTCTTGTGCAGCGCCGCAGCCAAAGCGCGGGCGAGATCCACGCCGATGCCCGTCGGCTGGTTGTTTTCGTCGGTCATCTCAAACGGCGGGTAGGAAAGCTCCATGCCGACCGTCAACTCGTCGTTAGCCGCTTTCGTGGCCGGCCACGGAAACAGGGCGCAACCGCAGCAAAAAAGAACCAGGAGCCAACGCATCATGGCGCCGAGGCTAACATCCGGGCGGCAGAACGGCACGAATTTTCGGGTGCGGCGAGAGAAACACCTAAGTCACTCTCAACTGGTGATTTGTGATCAGACATTGCGGGCCCGAAAACGATGGACGTTTCCGCCGGGGGATGTTATACCGCGAACGGGATTATGGAACTCGAACCGAATTACGCGTTGATGACGGTGGGCGCGGCGGGGATGACGCCCGCGGCGGTGCTCGATCCTACGGCCAGTCCGTTCAAGGTTGTCGTCGATCCGCAAATGCGTCTGGCCATTCGCAAAGCGCTATTCGATCTGATCGATCATCACGATGAGGCGCTCGCCGGCTATTTCGCACAAGGCAAGTTGTCGCTGGAGTCGTACAAGGAATACATTGAGCTCTTCGCGCGCAGCCTGCGTGAAACGATGGAGAGCCGGGAAGGAGTCCAGTATCTGCTCAAGAGCGCCGGTTTTGATTCCGTGCCGCCGGAGGACATCAATCTGACGCCGGAATGGCGCTGGCGGGAGGCGCCGACGCCCCCGCCGGTGCCCGGTACGGCGGCCAGCTAGTTGGTGCGGCAATCTCGCCAGGGCCCATCTGCCGTGCGGCTGAATGACGCAGCCGAGGCGAAGCGCCGCCGGCGGTCATAGACCGCCGCTACAGCCCGGAGAAAATGGCGTCGGTCTGGCGCGAAATGCTTCCTGCGGGACATAAAGCAGTTTCACTTAGACTGTGACCATTGCGGAGGTTTTTGGACAGGCAGCGAAGCTGCCGTTTGCGAGACGAGGTAGGGGCGGGCTCTCCGGAGCCGTCTCATTTTTGTTCGGAGGCGCCGTTGTTGCGGCTGGTTCTCCAGACAGCTTGGGACGGCTCCGGAG
>CAXUFU010000284.1:0-1759 GCA_964250275.1 uncultured Chthoniobacterales bacterium
CCAGGGCGCGCGCCAGGGCCACGCGTTGCCGTTGGCCCCCGGAAAGCTGGGCGGGCCGGCGGCTCGTCAGCTCGCCCAGCGCGACCAGCTCCAGGACCGCCGCGACGCGCCGCTGGATCTCCGCGCCGGACAAGCGCTGCCGGCGCAACCCGAACTCGATGTTTTCCCGCACGGTGAGGTGCGGGAACAACGCATAGCTTTGGAAAACCTGGTTGACCTCGCGGCGATACGGCGGCTGCGCGGTGACATCTTTGCCCGCCAGCAGCACCATGCCCGCATCCGGCTGTTCCAAGCCGCTAAGCAGCCGCAAGCAGGTCGTTTTGCCGCAGCCGGAGGGTCCAAGCAGGGTCAAGAACTCACCCTCGCGTGCCGCCAGATCCAGCCTGTCCAACGCCACCGACGAGCCGAACCGCTTCGTCACGCCGCGCAGTTCAGCGGCGTTGGCGGCGGCGGGCATCCGGTGAGTTGTAGCCTGCCATACCCGGGCGTCAATCCTCTCAGACGTGCTTGAACCAGCCGAGGCGTCCCGGCGCCAGATTGGTGTTGATCTGCTTGACCTCCGTGTAGGCGTCGTAGCCGTAGGTCCCGAGTTCGCGGCCGATCCCGCTCTGCTTGTAACCGCCCCAGGGCGCTTCGTTAAAGGTCGGGTGATAAGCATTGATCCACGTGATGCCCGCCCGCAACTTGCGCACGACCCGGTTGGCACGCGAGCCATCGGAAGTAAACACGGCGCCGGCCAACCCATAGATGGAATCGTTCGCCAGGCGCAGCGCTTCCTCTTCGGAATCGAAAAGCTGCACCGCCAACACGGGCCCGAAGATTTCTTCTTGCACGATCTTCATCTGCGGCTCCGTGCGGGTAAAGATCGTCGGCTGCACGTAGTTACCCTGGCTGCGGGCGGCATCTTCGTAAGCGTGGCCGCCGCACAAGGCTTCTGCGCCTTCATCGACGCCCTGGCGGATGTAATCGAGCACGCGGCGCTGATGGGTGCGGCTGATCAACGGCCCCATCTCGGTCTCTTCCAGCATGCCGTCGCCGACCACGACCTGGTTGAAGGCAGCCGTCAGCCGGGAGAGAAATTCCGGCGCCAGGGAGCGCTCCAGCAACAGGCGCGACCCCGCGCTGCAAACCTCCCCCTGGCCCGCCAGAATCCCGAGCATCGCGTACTCGAGCGCGGCCTCGAAGTTGGCGTCGGCAAAGACGATATTCGGACTCTTGCCGCCTAGCTCCAGGGTGATTTTCTTCAGGTTGCCTGTGGCGGCCTGCATGATTTTGCGCCCGGTGGCGGTGCCGCCGGTAAACGCGATCTTATCGACGCGATGACTCGCGGCCAGCGTCTGGCCGACCGGGTCGCCCGGCCCAAGCACCAGATTCACTACCCCGGGCGGGAAGCCGACCTCGTCGATCAACTCGAAGAGCCGGATCGCCGAGAGCGGCGTCAGCTCGGACGGCTTGAGGATGCAACAGTTGCCCGTGGCCAGCCCCGGGGCCAGCTTCCAGGCCGCCATCATAAATGGATAGTTCCAAGGGATGACCTGGCCGCAAACGCCGATCGGTTCGCGCACGGTCTGCGCCATGATATTCGGATCAGGCACTTCATAGGTCTCGCCCGTGGTCTTGTTGGTCAGGCCGGCGAAGTAACGGAAGCAGCCGGCGCTATCGGCGATGTCACCGCGGGCTTCCCGCAACGGCTTGCCGTTGTTGAGGGTGTCGAGCCGCGCCAGCTCCTCCGCGTGGCGGTCAATGAGGTCGGCGAGCT
>CAXUFU010000284.1:1769-4508 GCA_964250275.1 uncultured Chthoniobacterales bacterium
GGAAGAGCTTTGTGCCGCGCTCCGGCCCGCGGGTATCGGCCCAGGGACCTTGATCGAAAGCGGTGCGCGCGGCGTCGATGGCGGTTTCGACGTCGGCGGCATCACTTTCGGTTACCAGACCGATGACTTCATTGTTGGCGGGGTTAAAGACCTCGCGCGTCGCGCCCGACCGGGCGGCAGACCATTTACCGTTGATGTAATTGAGTCCTGTTTTCATAGCATGAAGTGGAGCTAAACAAGTAAGGCAAAGTCAGCGAACGCTTTCGTGCCCGATCCAAACCGGGTTACAGCCGCTCCACCTCGCGTTTCTCGACAAAGATGGGTAAGCCTTCCTTGCTGAAGTTTTCCATTAGCGGCTCGGGATCGAGCGCCTCGGGCATCATCACGCCGCGCTCCTTGATCGCTCCTTCGATGAGCAGCCGCGCAGTCAGCGCCGGCGGGATGCCGGTCTGCACCAGGGTCAGCGAGTAGCCGTATTTCTCGTAGGTCTCCCGGTGGCTGTCCATGCTGTAGACGAAGTATTCCATCCGTTTGCGGTCCTTTGTGCCGCGCACCTCCGTGCCGACGCAGGAGAAGCCGTCAACCGTCGCGCCAAGCTGGGCAGGCTTGGGGAGGTTCGCGCTCGCCACCCGCACCGGTGAAACTTCGACGCCATCGACGCGCACCTTTTTCCAGGTATCCAGATCGAGCAGCGAGAGAGATTTGGAGAGGTGATAAACCTTGTCTGAAAGGTTGTACTTAAAAACCGAGTACCGGACGCCTTTGGCCACGACGGGTTGGTGCAAGCCGAGGCTGACGCCTGCCGCGTGCGCCACCGCGTACGTTTTCTGCAAGCGGATCGGATCGGGGAAGCGGACCCACTCGACTTCGGTTTCCAGCGGCTTGCCGCCGGTGACGACCCCGTCCTGGACAAAGTAGGGTATGGCGCCGAGTTCCTCGAAAAAGGTCTCCGGCGAGAAAAGGACGGCAAAGCGATAGCCGCGCACCTCCGCGTTATCCGCATCCAGGACGCGGATACTGCTGGCCGTATCGAGCCGGTCCATGGCCCAGCGGGCGAAGACGTTGACCGCGCCGGGGTCCATGCCCATGCAGAGGACCGCCGCCAGATCGCGCGAGACAAAGCGGGTGTTGAATTTTTCGATCTCGGCTTCGTAGGAGTTTTTGCCGGGGCGTTTGACGCCGGGGGGCGAGTAAATGTCAGCGGCCATATCGAGGTAATGGCTGCCGGCTTCCGCACAGGCCTCGAGTACGGAGTGATTCGTCTGGCAGGTGCAAGCGTTGCAGGTCACGCGGATCTGGTGCTCGCGCATCAGGTCGGTCAAGGCCTTGGTGTCCAAGGCATCGACGCAGCGAACTTTGAAGCGGCTGTTCTTGGTGCGGGCGGCGAGTTGCTCGGCAAAGATGGGTTCGAGGTCAGCCAGGACGATCTGATCGAAGCAATCGAACTCATGCAGCTTCTGCCCGATGACAGAGCCGACCCCACCAATGCCAATGACCATTGCATTTGCCATACGAGGGGTACTCCAGATTCCCGCTTGCGCGCCGTCGCGGCGGCGAGGGGCAACGACTACGGCGCGGGTGGTTTGTTGATGAACCCTACCCCTGGGAGCGCAGGGACGCAAGGTGGGCGCGAACCGGGCGCCGGACTTGCCGATTGCCAGATGGGAGCAGCGGCGTGTATCTTCGCCGCCTTTAGTCCCGCCTGATGAAGGTCTTTTTAAAAACGTACGGCTGCCAGATGAACGAGCGCGACAGCGAACAGGTCGCCCACGAACTCATCGCCCGCGGCTACGTCATGACTCCGCACGAGGCAGAGGCGGATGTCGTGCTCCTCAACACGTGCAGCGTGCGGGATCAAGCCGAGCAGAAAGCCATCGGCAAGATGGGCATGCTCAATTCCCTGCATCGCGACCGGCCGGAGGTGGTGTTCGGCTTCCTCGGCTGCATGGCCCAGAGCCGTGGCGCCGGGCTTTTGCGGGATGTGCCGCGGCTGGATCTGGTGGTCGGCACGCAGAAATTTCATCGCGTGGCGGATTACGTCGACGCCGCCCTGGCGCAAAAACGCCGGGTCGCGGCGGAGGGCCTGGCCCGGGACGACCTGCGCTACGCTATCGTCGATACCGCGGAGGAAATCGGCTCCCAGGAGACGATCCGCGCGCACCTGGAGCGTCCGCGGCAAGCTTCGGCGTTCGTTTCCATCATGCAGGGCTGCAACATGCGTTGCACGTTTTGCATCGTGCCAACCACGCGGGGGCAGGAGCGGTCGCGGCGGCCGGGCGAAATCGTGGCGGAGGTGCGCGGGTTGGTGGCGCGCGGGGTGAAGGAAGTCACGCTGCTGGGCCAAATCGTCAATCTTTACGGCCGGCACGAGCTCCCGCGGCACGACGGCAAAAGCCCGTTTGTGCAGTTGCTCGAGGCGGTGCACGCGGTCGCGGGCTTGGAGCGGCTGCGGTTTACGTCGCCGCATCCCATCGGCTTCCGGCAGGATCTCGTGGAGGCTTTCGGCCGGTTGCCGAAGCTGGCCGAACACGTCCATTTGCCGCTGCAATCCGGGTCCGACCGCATCCTGCGCGCCATGCACCGGCCCTACACGGCGGCGCGTTATCTGGCGTTGGTCGAAGCGCTGCGCGGCGCGCGGCCCGGCATCGCGCTCACGACGGACATCATCGTCGGCTTTCCGGGTGAAACGGAGGAAGATTACCGGCTGACGCGGGATTTGGCGGATCGCATCGGATTCGG
>CAXUFU010000285.1:0-4504 GCA_964250275.1 uncultured Chthoniobacterales bacterium
CGCCTGGGTCACGGGGCTGGCTTTTCTATCGGCCAATCTGGGAGCGCAGGAAGTGATCGGCATGGCGGCTTCCGGTGCCAAGTACGGGATCATGACCAGCCACTTTTACTGGGTAGGTGCGATCCCGGCCATGGTGTTCCTGGCGATCTTCATGATGCCGTTCTACTACGGCTCCAAGGCGCGCTCGGTGCCAGAGTACCTCAAGCTGCGCTTCGACGAGAAAACCCGCGGCTTGAACGCCATGACCTTCGCGGTGATGACCATCTTTTCCTCGGGCATCTCCATGCACGCCCTCGCCCGGCTGCTCGAGACCCTCGTCGGCTGGAACTATTGGACCTGCATTTTCGTCTCGGCCTTCATCGTCCTGGTCTACATTTCCTGGGCGGATTGACCTCGGCCATTTATAACGAGGTCCTCCAGTTCTTCATGATCGTGCTGGGTTTTGCGCCGCTGGTCTACCTCGGCCTCAAGGACGTCGGCGGCTGGTCGGCGCTCAAGGAAAAGCTGGTGCCGGTCGCCACCTCTCAGGGCTTTGCCTCCGGCACCTGGACGCACTCCTGGACCCACCTGGCCAGCGCGATCGACAATCCCATGGGCGTCAACGCCTTCAACATGGTCATCGGCCTCGGCTTCGTGCTCTCGTTCGGCTATTGGTGCACGGATTTCCTCGTGGTCCAGCGCGCCATGGCCGCCAACTCCATGAACGCCGCCCGGCGCACCCCGCTCATCGCCGCCGTGCCCAAGATGCTCTTTCCTTTCCTGGTCATTCTGCCGGGCATGATCGCCATCGCGCTCCATGTCGGCGGCGGCGGTCATTTCCTGCCCGTCGGCGCGGACGGCAAGCCGGACTACAATTTGACCATCCCGACCATGCTGGCGAGGTACTTCCCGACCGGGATCCTCGGCATCGGCTTCACGGCGCTGATGGCTTCGTTCATGTCCGGCATGGCCGGCAATGTGACGGCGTTTAATACCGTCTGGACCTACGACATCTATCAGAGCTACATCGCCCCCTCCAAGAGCGATGCGCATTACCTCTGGATGGGCCGCATGGCGACGGTTTTCGGCATCATCCTGAGCATCGCGGCGGCCGTCCTGGCCCGGCAGTTCAACAACATCATGGACATGCTCCAACTGGTGTTCGGCTTTGTGAACGCACCGCTTTTTGCCACGTTCCTGCTCGGCATGTTCTGGAAACGCGCCACCGGCCACGGCGCGTTCTGGGGGTTGCTCGCCGGTACCGGGGCGGCGGCGATTTTCCACGGCCTCTCCGGCGTGGAGGGCGGCGCCACCGGCAACTGGATCAAGGGCGGCTGGATCGCCCGCAAATACATTTTCCACAGCGAGATGGGGCAAAACTTCAACCTCGCCATCGTGGCGTGGGTCGCGTGCCTGGTCTTGACCATGGCGATCTCGCTGGCCACGGCCCGCACCAAAACGGATGAACAACTGGCGGGCCTGGTCTATTCGCTCACGCCGAAGCCGGCGGCGGAGGTCCGGCCCTGGTACGAAAAGCCGGTGACCTTGGGGATCCTCGTCCTGATTGCCACCCTGATCCTGAACATCATCTTCGCCTGATCGGCTCTCCCCGCCTCTGCCTTTATGAACCTGGATTTAAGACTTCCCCTCGGCCTGATGTTCACCATCTTCGGGGCGATCCTCGTGTGTGTCGGCCTGTTCGGCTCGGCGGCGCTGACCGAGCAATCGCTGGGTGTAAACATCAATCTCTGGTGGGGCTTGGTGATGCTCATCTTCGGCGCTCTGATGCTGGTGCTGGCTCGTCGGGGCAAGTAGACATTCCGCTGTCCGCCGGCGTATAGCCCGGCGCGCCCGCGGACGGGATATGTCCCAGGTCCATCAGCACGTTTCCAATCAGCTCGATCTCCTCGCCGACGCGCTCGCCCGAGTGACTTCGCGGCCGCTGGCCTCGCCTTTCACGCCGGAAGCCGTCGTGGTCCAAAGCGCCGCCGCCCGCCGCTGGTTGAGCCTGCGCATCGCGGAACTCCAGGGCGTTTGCGCCAACTACGAGTTCCCGTTTCTCGGCACGGTCGTGGCCCGCCTGATCGCGAACACCCAAAAGGGCGCTCCCCTGGCCGAACGCCCCGCCGTCGACCTTCTCACCTGGCGCATCGAGTCGGCCTTGCGCCATTGCACGGCGGAACCGGAGTTCGCGGCCGTGGCGCGCTATCTGGCCGCTGACGACGGGCTGAAAAGGTTCGCGCTGGCGGGGCGGATCGCCAGCCTGTTCGACCAGTACCGCGTCTATCGCCCGGACCTGCTCGCTAGGTGGTCGGCGTCAAAAACCCCGCCGCCGCCGGGCGACGAAGCCTGGCAGGCCAGGCTCTGGCTGGCCGTGGACGGTCCTTCCGTCTTCGACGCGGAGGTGGCCCGGTTGCGGGCCAAGGGGTTCAGCCGGGCGGACCAGGCCCAATTGCCGGCGCGTCTCTCCATCTTCGCTCCCACCGGTTTGGCGCCGGTTTACCTGGACCTGCTCTTCCAACTCGCGCGCGTGACCGAGGTCCATCTCTTCCTCTTTCGCCCCTCGCCCGCTTATCACGGCGACGATCTGACGCCCAAAGCCCGCGCCCGGCTCCGTTCGTCCGCCGACGATAGCGATGGCGCGGGCGCCGCGGGTCACCCCTTGCTGGCCTCCTGGGGCCGCGCCGACGCGGAACTGACCGACCTCCTCCTCGATACCGAAGAGCGTCTGGGCGTTCCCATCGACTTCGCGAGCGAAGACTTCCCGGAAGTCGCCCCGGAGAACCTGCTGACCACGCTGCAACAAGGGATCCACCATGCCACCTCACCCGGACCTGACGCAGCGGGCGCCAGGCAACCGGTGGACGCGCACGATCGCTCCCTCGTGCTCAACTCCTGTCACTCCCCCATGCGGGAGGTCGAAGTGCTCTACGATCAACTGCTCGATTGTTTCGCCGCCGACCCGGCGCTCCGCCCGCGTGACATCCTGGTCATGACGCCCGAGATCGAAAAATACGCCCCGCTCATCCGGGCGGTCTTCGAGTACCCCGAAGAAGAGTCACTCCGCATCCCGTACACCATCGCCGACCGCCAACCGCGCAGCGAAAGCGTGCCGATCGACCTCTTCTTGACCCTGCTCGACCTGGCCGCGACGCGGTACACGGCGCCGGACATTTTTCTCCTGCTCAGCTCGGCCACCCTGCGGGGCCGCTTTCGGCTGACTGAGGACGATCTGTCACTGATCCGCCATTGGATCGAGGCCACCGGGATCCGGTGGGGCATCGACGCGCCACATCGGGCCGCGCAAGGCGTCCCGGCGGTGGGGGCCAACACCTGGCGCTACGGGCTGGATCGCCTGCTGCTCGGCTTCGCGCAGGAGGGCCACGAACGCGAACTTTTCGCGGGCGTCCTGCCCCAGGACGACGTGGAAGGCGACGGCGCCGAGACCCTCGGGCGCTTTATCACCGCCGCTGAGGCCTTGTTTGCCATCGCCACGAATTTTGCGGCGGCTCGCCCGCTCGCCGCCTGGGTAGACCCGCTCCTGGACCTGGTGACCCAGTTTTTCGAATCGCTCGAGAGCAAGGAGGTGGACGACGTGCGCTTCTTGCGGTCCGTCATTGCGCGCCTGGGCACGCTCGCGGCAGCGCTTCCCGCGGGCGAAACGGTCGAGTTCGAGGCGGTGCGGCAGTTTTTAGAGGATCAGGTCGGCGCGATGGAACAGCGCGGCAGTTTCCTCAGCGGCGGCGTGACCTTCTGCGCGCTCAAGCCGGTTCGCAGCCTGCCCGCGAAAGTCATCTGCGTGCTCGGCCTGAATGACCAGGTGTTCCCCCGGCGCGCTCATCCCGCGCAGTTCGATCTGATGGCGGAGCGCCGGCGCGGCGACCCCTCACCCGCGGCGGACGATCGTTTTGCCTTTCTCGAGACGGTGCTCGCCGCCCGCCACCGGCTCGCGCTGAGCTTTGTCGGCCGTTCTGTCCAGGACAACAAACAGGTGCCGCCTTCCGTGGTGGTTTCTGAGCTGCTCGATTACTTGGACCAGGCCTTTGTCTTTCCCGCAGGCCAAACCGCCGCGGAGTTCCTGCTCGTCGAACATCCGCTGCACGCTTTCAGTCCCCGCTATTTCGCCGCCGCCGGGAGCGAGCGGCGCTTGTTCAGCTACTCGCGCGCGAACGCGGCAGCCGCGCGCGGGATTGACGACACCGGCCAGACACCACCGGCGGCGCGCCCGTTTGTCGACGCTCCGCTGCCGGAAACGGCGCCGGCCAGACGCGAAATCGAACTGCCCGAGTTAATCCGCTTCTGGGGTAATCCCTGTGCCTACTTCATCCGCTACCGCCTCGGTTTTCGGCTGGAAGAGGCCGCAGACTCTTTGGCGGCCGACGAGCCCTTTAGCCTGAGCGCCTGGGACCAGTACCCTCTCAAACAGGAGTTGTTGACGGACAAGCTCGGCCTCGGCGCGGCCGGCAGCCCGGCGGCGTTCGCGGCGCGCGGGTGGCTGATCAACGAGCGAACCGGGTCGCCGACG
>CAXUFU010000286.1:0-558 GCA_964250275.1 uncultured Chthoniobacterales bacterium
GGCGGCGCCGGTCGAGCCGAGCGCCTGAAATGCGCGCGCGCCTGCGGCCGGTCATCGAAGCCTTTGACGTCTTCGACGACCTTCACCAAAGCGGCCGGCACGCGCACGGGGCCGCTCCGCATCCGGTGTTCCTGGCCGGCGAGAGAGACGCGCTGCAAGCGGACGCCGAAAGCGTGCGTCAAATTCGCGAGTGTGCCCGAGAGCACCACGCGGCGTTCGGCCGCGCTGCGGTGAACGACGGTCAGATCGTGTCCATGCGCGAAGGCCTCGATCTGATCGAGATCGGCCGGATCAGCGCCGTGTTGGGCAGCCATCTCAGCACGAGACAGATACTGCCGTTGCGCGATTGGCGCAGACAGGAGCTGGAGAAAAGCGGCTTGCCGGACCGGCAGCGGCGTGCGCGGACGGACCAGGACGGTCACGGAGATGCGCTGTTGCGGATCGATGTCGCCGAGTACCTGGGCGCCTGCCATCGGCTTCCTTTCGGTTCCAGCGAGCGCAACCAGTTTGGTGGGTGTCTTTGGCATAGAAGAAATGGCGCACACGCTTGGCAAAGGA
>CAXUFU010000286.1:568-3226 GCA_964250275.1 uncultured Chthoniobacterales bacterium
CCGCGGGTGGTCAAAGGCCGACCCCAACAGGCGGCAAAAGGGGGGGGTGGACGGGCACGCTCCGTCGTGCCCCTGCTTGTCTGCCGCTGGAGACGCCCTCCCGGAGCTGACCGCCCGGGGGCAAGACAGAGCGTGCCCGCCCGGCGTGCAGATCGCAGGTTCCCCCCCTGGGAGCCTGGGAGCTTTCCACTCCCGCCTTTACTGCCCCAGCAGCTTCTTGAGCGCGGCCTCGGCGTTGATCAGCCCGTAGCCGACATCCGGGCTGTAGCCGGTGCCGACCTTATTCTTGAGTGTGCCCATGGCGGTATCCGGTTGGCCGTCGGCGCGGGTGAACCGCACCAGGACCGTCGAGCCCGTAAGGACGTCGGCGTCGTTGCCGCCGTTGCGACAGCGTCGCGGTCGATGCCAAATGAGAGTGAGCCGCCGGACGGGAACGAGCCGGCCGTGGCGATCACGCTGAGCTTGGTGCGAGGTTTTCCGGCGGCATTGGCGGTCAGCACGGAACTGATGCCGGCCGTATTCACATTCACGGCCAAGCCGATCGTAAACGGAAACCCGCCCACCCCGGATGACAAGGAGCCTTCGTCGGAACTTTCATCGAAGTCTTCCGCCGACGGGCCCAGGTTGATCACCGCCCGGCGCAGGTTGCTGCCGGCGGGACCCGTGAAGTCTATCGTGAAAAAGCGGGTGCTAATGGACGAGTTATCGCTGGCGTCCCCCTGCGCAATCACCGAGACATGGAACAGTCCGTCGGCGCTGCTAAAGGTGGCGGTGGATTGGGCGGGGTTGAGATCATGCGTGCCGGCGGTGCTTTGCAACAGAGTGCGCATTTGCGCGGCGCTCAGGCTGCGTTTTCCCCCCGCCGCCTGCAGCAACAGCGCCGCGACTCCGGCCGCATGCGGCGCAGCGGCGCTCGTGCCGTAAAAGTTCGGGAAACCGTCATTATCGCTGTCCGTGTCGGTGAGCGGACCTTCGGGGAAAAAGGTGGTGTCGACGCCGTCCACTGCCGCCATGGTCGGCTGTTGCCGGACCTCGGGGGTCGCGAGCCGGTTGCCGAGAGCATCGAAGTAAATCGTCACCGGCCCGAACGACTCATAGCTTTCCGCCTCAGGTAGGGCGCTGAAATCATCGTGGACATCGTAAGCCGCGATCCCGTCCGCATTGGCGGCGCCGGAGTGGCCGAAGAGCGTGGGCTGTCCCGTCTGCAGATACTTGCCCTCGATGATCGCCTCGCCTTCCAGGATGTAGCGCAAATGCGTCGCGGGCGTTCCCTTGGTCTGCCCGAGCGAAAGCGCGATCTGGTAGGTGGCATCGGAGCCGTCGCGGTTGATCGGAAGATCGACTTCCTGGATCGCCTCACCCGTGGAGAAGTTGTTCTCCGTGCTGCTGAGGTCCGCCCGGTAGTTGCCGTTGGCGTCGAAGACCAGCAAATTGTAATTGGACGTGATATCGCGCGGGATGAAGGGGTCGTCCCACTGAAAATTGAAGACCGCGTCCGTGTAGCTCACGATGACCTTCTGAAAAATTTTGTTGCCTGTCCCGCCGCTCGCGCCTTGGAAGTTGTGAAAGCCGTTGACGGTGAGATTTTCAGGCACTTGCCCCAACTGCAGGTTGCCCACGCCGCCCCCGCCCGTGCGCGCGACCGAGTTCGAGATCGGGGAGAAAGTGGCGGAATAACTAACGTCACCGTCGTTGCCGGCGGCGGAATAATAAAGCACGTCATGGCCTGCCAGCGTGGTGCTGGTGACGACGTCGTCGACGGCCTGGGAAACGATGCTATCGGAGAAAAACGGTTCCGCATCGAAGCCGATATCGTCGGAGATAATGTCGGCCAACACGTTGGGGTTGGTCCGCAACGCTTCGATGTTGGTGGCGAACGTGCTCTGTGTCTCGCCCGACGTGCAGAAGGCCAGCTTGGCCGCCGGCGCGACGTCGTGGATGATCTGGAGCATGGCGCGGCCCTCGTCGGTGTTGCCCTGGTTAGGGTTAGTGCTGCCGTCTTGCAGCACGTAAACGGGCGTCGTGTAGCCGTCCGGATTGCCGGCGCCCGGCAGATCACCCGTCAGGACGTCCTGGGCCGCGTTGGTGGTGACGGGTTCGCCGACGCTCTCCCGGGTGGCGACATCGTAGCTGTCCGAGAGCACGCCGATGGTGATGCCTTGGCCGAGATAGCCGCTGGCCTGCACTTGGTCCGCGTGCAGGACCGCGACACCCTGGCTGGTCACCTCGCCGATGCGCGTCCGCGGCCCGTGTGCCGCCAGAACCGAAAACACCCCTGGGACTTTGGCCACTGCTGCCGTTTGTTCCAGCGGCAAATGGGCGCTGATGACTCCATCACGGCCATCCGGGCGGCGGGCGACGTGTTCAGCGATGATCGTCAGGCCCAGGGCCGTGAGGTTCTTTTTTACCTCCGCTGCCGGCACGGTGCCGTCGAGGCGAATGTCCACGGTCACATGGCCGGCAGTGTCCGTTTGGACGCGCAAGGCGTTGCGCCCGAGGTGTGCCCGGATGGCGGCGCTGCGCTCCGCATCGGTCTTGGCGGCGGGTTGGGTCCGTTGCCACTCGGCCAGTTTGCCCAGGCCGCGGCCGAGGTTGGCCGGCAGCGCATCATCGGCGCGCAGGGCGACAACCGGGGAGAGGCAGACCAACAGCAAAGGC
>CAXUFU010000286.1:3236-4503 GCA_964250275.1 uncultured Chthoniobacterales bacterium
GAGGACGGGGTTCGATTTCTTCATGGGTGAGGGAGAGTGCGCTGGCTAATAAACACCGCTGGTGTCGATTGGCTGCGCCGGAGCAGCAGATTTTCGCATGTTCGCACAGGGGCAGGCGCCGCGCCATGGCGGCTCTTCGCGGCTTCTAACCACAGCGCGTGCATCGGCTCGCGAGACATCGATGAAGCTGACAGGACTAATTCTCTGGGAGGACTTAGATTCACGCGATGCCAGTGGACCGCGAGAAAAATGGCGCCTTGCCCGCCATCCGGGTAGGCACGGCTGCCTGGAGTGAGACGGAGTTTATCAAGGCAGGCTGGTACCCGGCGGGTCTAGCGGCCGGCGGGCGGCTGGCCTATTACGCGGCTCGTTTGGACCTGGTTGAACTCAACAGTTCCTTTTACGCGATCCCAAATGCGCGCATGTGCGAGCGGTGGGCGCAGGAGACGCCAGCAGGCTTTGTCTTCGACGTGAAATGCCACCGCTTGCTCAGCCGGCATGCGGCCAGGATCGATTCCTTGCCGCCGGATTTGCGGGAGCACGCCGACACCACCGAGCGCGGCAATGTCATCCTGACGCCCGCTTTTGAGGAAGAACTCGCCGGCCGTTTCCTGGCAGAACTCGAACCCCTGGCACGGACGGGAAAACTCGGGGCGCTGCTCCTGCAGATGACCGGTTTTGCTCCGCGCGCCAACGATCTGGCGGCGCTCGCGCCTTTGCTGCGCCATTTGCGCGGCGACGGCGCGCCTTCCCGGCAAGTGGTGCTTGAACTGCGGCATCGCGGCTGGCTGGAGGGGCGCAGGCAGGAGGAGACGATGAGCTTCTTGCGCGAGGCCGGAGTCACCCTGGCCAGCATCGATGGACCGCCGGCCGCGGACCCGCGGCATTTTACGATTATGCCGGCGACGGATATCATCACGGCCCCGGGTTTGGCTTACCTGCGTTTGCATGGCCGCGATGCGCACGCGTATCTGACCGGCAAGACGGTGGCCGAGCGTTTCCACTATGATTATAGCGACGAGGAACTCGCTGAAGTCGCGGAGCGCGCGCAAGCGCTCGCGCGCCAGGCAGAGGCCGTGCATGTGATCTTCAACAATAACAGCCGCGACTTTGCGCCGCGTGCCGCCGAACGGTTGCGCCGGCAACTCGGGCAGCAGCCGCCAGAGCGCGAGCAAGGTCCCGCGCAGAAGGATCTGTTCTAGAGAGCAGAGGAGAAAACGTCGTAGCCGGTAAGTTCCGGTTGTAGGGCGGGCGCTTCGCCTGCCGG
>CAXUFU010000287.1:0-4494 GCA_964250275.1 uncultured Chthoniobacterales bacterium
GGTCACCTCAAGCGCTGCTTCCACGGAGATCGTCGCGACGTCCGCCGCGCCCGCCTCCCACGCATCCTTGCGCTGGTGGCAGAGCCTGTTCCAGCGCTGGAGTTTTCTCTACCGCGCCGCGGCAACCACACCGGTCAACCCGCCACAGGAGCCGCCCACGAAAGAGTTCTCCGCAACCCTGGATTTTGCTGCCGCGGAGGTCTTCCATTTTCCCACCGCGCCTGACCCGGATCCCGCGGCCTCCTTCTGGGAGGAAAATCGCCTCTCGGCGGGAGAAAGTGTCCAGGTGTACGCGCCGGCGGAAAGCGACCCCATCCCGGCGGAACGGCCTCGCCTCGGCCGCTCGTTCTTGGGCGCGTACCGCAAGGGCCGCCGCGCGGCCGAGGCCGGCTTGCAGGCTGGAGATTGCCCTTACCAATCCAAGCAGCAAAAAGAAGGCTGCCCCGTCAACGCACTCACGCGCACCTTTCAACGGTGCTGGACCGAAGGGCTGCACGACGCCTTGGCTGGCGCGCCGGAACGTTATGTCTGAGCAAAATCGCGCCCGGCTCGCGGCGCTGCCGGAGGAAAACGCCGGGAAACCCGCGCCCGCCTCGCTGGGTACGGCAGCGTCCGTGCAGAATAGACCTCCCAGCGGCATCTCCGATGCTCTAAGCTCACCGCAAGATGTCGACGCGCCTTTTGTCCGGCAGAGGTCTTTCCCGGATCGCCCTGGGGTGCTCTCTCTTTTTCATCGCCATTTTCCCGCCGGGACTGCGGGCCGATCCGCTCAAGTACACTGACCCTGAAGTCACCGCGTACGTCAAAGCGCTCGCCCAGTTCCGCGACCGCTATCTTGCGGCCGTCAATACCGCCAAGAACGGCGACGACCGCGAGGTCAAGCGCTTGGACCGCGAATTTCCCGCGTGGCAGGAAAAAGCCACCCGCCTCGTCGACAAGCTCGAGCCCAACGAGACCGAACGGTTCACCGAGTTCGTGACCCGCTGCGGCCAAACCATGATGGATGCCGCTTACGGCATCAGCACCATGCATGCGGGCTGACACGCTGCGGGGTCGGCGAGAGCCGGAGGAGCCATCCGGTCATCCGGCTCTCAAGAGTTGCCCAGGATCTGTCGCAGCTTGGCCAGCGCCACAGCTTCCATCCTTCGGCGCGCCTGCGGGAGCATCGTTCCGCTTGCGTCGTAAGGAAAAAACGGTCGCGCGGGGATGCCGCCTCCGCGGCCTTTCTGGTGCGCGCTGCCGAACTGGTGCACCGCCGCATAGGGCAAGTCCGACCCGACGCTGACCGAGTCACGCGCCGTTTGCACCACCCGGATGGAGTCGCGCAAAGCGCCGGTTTTCAACAGAAGCTCGTGCGGCGTGGCCGAGCTTCTCTGGCGCGGCGGCCAAGGCGAGGGACGCAGTGCCGGGTCGGTAAAAGCCCGCTTGGTGAGCGCGACGAGTTCGCCACCTATCGCCTCCAGGATCGGCCCGCGCGCGCTCAATGCCCGCATTCGTGCGGCCAACCCGCCGCTCAAGGTGTTCCGGATCTTTAAGCTCATGGTCAGGCCGGCGGCGGCGAGGACTTGGCGTCGCCGGGCTCGCTTCGCGCCACCGATGCGGCCTGGCGGCGTTTGTAGTCGCCGCCACTGCCGAAACTCGTCCCGGCAACCGCCAGACGCAGCTTTTTCTGGTTGGCGCCGTTCTGGCGCGTCCAAAACTCGGGGTCGGCGGTCGCGCGTTCGTGTTCGAAGTAACTCTCCAAGTCCATTTGGATGACTCCCGGCGCGGGTTGCTCGCCGCGCACGAAACCGGCCGCGATCAGGCGCCGCAACGTCTTGTATCCCGCACTGATCCCGAGCGCCGGCAATCCATCCCGGGTCAGGCGCACCCGTTTGCCTCGCACGCGTGCCACCGGCCGCAGCGTCCCGTTGGGTTGCGGTTCCAGGTCGAGGACCAATATGCGCGCCTGATCGGCGTCCGGCACGGGCGCGACCTTGATGCCGGGTGCGATCTCGACCAGTTGGCCGCCGGGCCAGACCGGCAGCTTCACCCCGGTGGTTACCCGCGCGAGGGCAATACGGGCTTCGGCGGCAATCTGGGCGGCTTTTGCCGGCAGCGGGCGCGGAACGGAATCGTTTTTCATGAAGGAAGGTGCAAGCGGCGGGCGGAGTCGGTCGGCTCGGAGAGAGGAAGCTCCAGATGGCTGGCGCCGGCCTGCGCCGCGGTTTGGCGGCGGGCGAAAAGGCTTTGCGTCTCCGCCAGCGAGAGCGCGCGGTACACGCCCTCGTGGCCTTGCGCTTGACCCGGCACTGCTTGGACGAAGCCCAACTGGATGAGCTCGGTCACCCGCGGACGAACGGTCAGGATGTCAGCGGCGCAAACCGCCGCCAGCGCGCGCGTGGTGCAAGGGCCGTGCTTTCGCAGCGCGAGCAGCGTGCGCAGACGCAGGCCGGAGACGCGCCCTTGCACATCGGCCCACGTGGCCTGGCAGTAATTCAGTGGTTTCATGGAATTGGCAGGTAAGAGCGAAGCGGCAGGCGCGGGAAGGCGGTGCGATCTGGCGCCGGTTGCCGCATCTTGCGCGGCGCGGCCATGTCCCGCTACGTGACGGGGAAACCGATGCAGGGTGTCCTGCGCTAACCTGGCTTCCGCGCGGCCACGCGCGCTCATGATGCCAAATTGTTGTGCACGACCTCGGCGGGACTCAGGCGTACCAGGTGTTCACGCCGGGCGCGCGGGGTGAACAAACCACGCCAGAAGCCGGCACTACCCCGGCGCCGCCCGCGCGCGGCGGCTTCACGCTCCGCGATCCGGCGCAAGGCCAGATGGAGGACGATGGGATCGACCGTGGGTTGGCTCATCGGTTTAAGGCCGCAGCAGAGCGGCAAATTCGAGTTGGCGATTCTCCGCCTGGCGCAGCAGGCCGGCCGCGTGGAAGGCGAGATCGGCCGCGGGAGGGTCGATCCGCCGCAGGGCAATCGCGGCTGCTTCGTGGAGATCAGCCCGGTCGGGCAACGGCAGCAGGTCGGCGCCGCGCAGGGCGCGTTCGACTAGCGTGCGCAACAGGAAGTGTTGGCGGCTCATAATCCGAGGTCGGCAAAGAGATTGGCTGCGCCAGGTTTGAGGACACTGGGGTTGAGAGGCAAAACCGTGCTGCGGCGCCGGTGCCCCAACCCGGGGATAGGGAGTGCTCCTGCTTTGCCAGGGTCTGGGCGATGCACAGGCTGGTACAGGGCACGATTATTGTCTTTACGTGGCACGGCAACTGCGGTGATGTAATCACCTGGTTAGCACTCCATTTGCTCAACCAGTTACTCTCCATGGCAAAGACAGTCAATACAAATTTGTCCTACTTTTCCAAACGAGTGAGCAACTTTCGGCAAGCCCGTGGTTGGACCCAGGAACGGCTCGCCCACGAAATGGGAATTTCACGCAACTACATTTGCATGATTGAAGGCGGCCGCGTCCCCAAACAGAGCATCATCAAGCTCTTCGAATCTCTGGAAAACGCGACCGTCCACCCGGGTCCTGGACGCCCGGCCGGGACCGTCGCCCACCCGGTCCGCGATGCCCGCCAAGCGGCGGGATTGACCATCAAGGAACTTGCCCAGGCAACCCAGTATAAGATCGGCCTGCTGCAAGCTATCGAGGACGGACGCGAGCGTGTGACCGAGGCGATGGCCGCGGTGCTTTCGCGGGCGCTGCCCGCGCTGGACTCCGATGAATTACTCTCCCAAAGTGAGGCCGAAGCACCTCAGGCCGGGGTACCATCACCAACGTGGGGCAGAGAGCCAAGCCCCGCTCCACGCGGGCTCTCGGCGCGTTACGTGCCGCTGCTCACCTGGGTCCAGGCCGCGGAACTCGCAGACGCGACCGAGCTGTACCCGGACGCAGGCCATCTCGCCTTTGATGCCCAGGACGAACGCGCCTTCGCTGTTACCATTACGGGTGACTCGATGGAGCCGCCATTTGCCCCTGGTGACGTCGCTATCGTCTATCCGGGCCGCCCTGCGGCGAACGAAAATCTTGTTCTCGCCCGGACGCGCAACGGCGAAATCTTCCTCAAACGGCTCACCGTGCTCCGCGCCGGAGAGTTCCGCTTCTCCTCGTACAATCCGGTCTATCCCGCGTTCGACCGCAGTGCGGGCGAGCTGGCGTGGATTTATCCGGTCGGCAGCGTGCAGAAGATGACGCTGTAAAGCCGCTCTCGCGGCGAAACTTAGCCGGTGATTTTCTCGACGATCTTCCCGATCGCTTTGCCTACTTCCGTGGCGCCGCTCGTCTTCTTGGCCGCTCCCGCCTTCTTTTCCGCCGCGAGCGCCTTCGTATTCGCCGGGACGGATGCTTTGGCCAACTTGGCATCGGTCGCCGATTCTTCACCCAGGGTGGTGGTCAGCGTCTTTAAGACCGCGGTCAATCCCAACGCCTTGGCGAGATCGCACGCCGACGTGTACCCGGACATCTCGTAATGCTCCACCCGCCGCGCGGCGGCGATCAACATCACGTCTTTCA
>CAXUFU010000288.1:0-2449 GCA_964250275.1 uncultured Chthoniobacterales bacterium
GGGCTTGGGTTTGGTGTTACTCCCGGCGCCCACACTCATGGATGGTCCCGCCGGGAAAATTGGTTGCTGATCAGTGAGCCGGCGGCGCGGGTGAAATGTCTCCGCTTTGGTGAGTTAAGTCCCCCATTTTATCGAGGGCGGCGTGCTCTTCGTGATCGCTGGCGTCATGCGAAGTCATCAACTGGATGTAGACGGCGCAGAGCAGGGTAAAAACCAGCGCTTGCACCACGCCAACGAGCAATTCGAGAAAATAGAACGGGATCGGGATCAATACCCGCATCAGGAAAGCGACCGCCCCCGGCATATGCATCGTATCACCCAACCCGGACATCGTGTGCATGAGATTCTCGCCAGCATAGATGTTGCCGAAGAGCCGCAAGGAAAGCGAAACCGGCCGGAAAGCGATGGAAATGACCTCGATCGTGCCGACAAAGATAAAGATCGGCAGCAACGCCCACTTCAGAATCCCCGTCACGCCTCCCTTGACGCCGAAAATGTGCGTGACGATTCCGCCGGCGCCGAGTTCCTGAAAGCTCCAGATGACCCAGAACACCATAAAAATGAGCGACATGGCCAGGGTCAGGTTCAGATCGGCGTTTGCCGGCCGCAGCAGCGGACTATCTACGTCATGCAACG
This sequence comes from uncultured Chthoniobacterales bacterium, assembly GCA_964250275.1. GTDB lineage: Bacteria > Verrucomicrobiota > Verrucomicrobiia > Chthoniobacterales > SZAS-18 > CAXUFU01. The sequence continues at coordinate 637 of CAXUFU010000288.1, forward strand.
ACAGGAGCGGACCGCGCGGCTCTGCGCTGAACCCGATCGTCCCCACCCCCGGCAAGAGCCCGAACCAGTTGGCCGCCAGGATGAAGATGAACAAGGTAGCCAGGAGCGGAAGAGTGCGCGCCACCATGTGGCGGCCGACGATGCCTTCAACCATGTCGTACAACGCTTCCACGATCGATTCGAACACGTTCTGATCGGGCCCGGGCACCAGTTCCATCTTGGCCGTGGCGCGGCGTGCGGCCCAGAGGATCAAAATCAGGACCACGCCGGCCACCACGATGGAATTGGTCAGAAAATGACCGAAGCCGAAGTTAGGCAAGCGCTCCGCATTGAGCGGGATCTGAGCGACGCAAGGGAACATGAGACAGCGCTGGACGGAAATGAAGCTGGAGACGGTACTCCTTCTGCCGGTTACAACGGAGCCCGCGCTGTAGAACCGCGAGGGGCGCGGTCATTTGCGAAGATCGCGGGGCACCAAAAGCGAGCAAGAGGAATCGGTGCCTACCAAAGAACTGGATGCATGCAGTGGCAAGTCCTATTTGTGAAAAATTTCACAAGCGGATAACGGCGGCACCCATGCCCTTGCGGACGAACGCCTTACATCAACGGCGCTAAGCCGCGCCAAACCAAAGGTAGGGATGGCTCTCCGAGCCGTTCCCTGACTGTCTGGCAAGCGTAATCTAGCGGCAGACAGTCGGGAGCACGACGTAGCGTGCCCGTCTAGATCATCAAGGGACCGCTTGCCAGGCACTACCCACGGGCTCAACGCACGTGCCAGACAGCAAATGACCAACTCCAAATGCCACACCTACCCTGAAATCGCTCAGAGCTGCACGCCACTCAGGCGCTGGCCGACCGGCCAACCCGGGATTGGCTCGCCGTGCTCGATTTTCCAGTCGCCGTCCTCATAGACCAACGTGAAGATCCAGCCGTTCGCCTCGCCACTGTGCGAGATGAAGTAAACATCCACCAGCGCCCGGTCCGCCTGATTGCGCGGATGGCGCACCGCGCCGTACTCCACGTGTTGAGCCGCCGCCACGGGCAGATACCGGCGGCGCAGGCTGCGCTCAAGCGCCACTAGGGTCACCCGCTCCTGTACCGTGCTGGCCGATTGATGGTAAGCGAGCGGAAAATCGGCCGAGCGGCACGCGGTCAGGTGGTGCTGCACCGCGGCATAAAGCTCTTGCGCCGAGGCGCGTTCCGGGCGCGGGCGGGTCTCGTACTCGTAAAGCGCCAGGGAGCTGACGAAAGAGAACACGCAAACGGCCCAGGTGAGTCGTTGCCGCCAGTTCATGCCGGGGAAGTCGGAAGGTGCGCTTGCCCGAGCCGGCGCAGGAGATCAAACGAGTACAGCCCCGTCGCGTGCCCATCCTGCCAGGTCGGCTGCAAAGCGTAGCCGCCGATGACCGCATAGGAGCGCAGGGCGAAACTGCGGCTGGCGTCGTAGCTCACCTGGGGCTTGTCGATGTGCCCGAGGGCGTCCGGCTCGCCACAACAGCCGGCACACGGACAGGCCAGCCGTAAGTTCTGCAACGCCAGATAACTCTCCTGCTCGTCGCTCCAGCGAATGGCAAGCTCATCTCCGACCAACTGAATATCGACCGGAACCAATTGCATAGAGCCCGCGAGCCTGCCGTCATTAAACGGGGCTTGGGCGCCCCGGTCAAGGCATCATTGGCGTGAGCTGGAGCAGAGTAAGAAATTTGTAGCCACTTGCCCGTTGCTTTGGCGGCCTCCGAGTGGTAGGGGGGGGGGGGGCCCCCCGCCCCCGGGGGCGGGGGGGCCCGGCGGCGCCGCGCCCGCCCCCCCCCCC
>CAXUFU010000288.1:2459-4487 GCA_964250275.1 uncultured Chthoniobacterales bacterium
GGGCCGGCGGCGCCCCCGCCCTACAGCCGGAACTTACCGGCTAGACTGTCTGCACGGGTGAACATGGGGCGAGGGCGGCAAAGCCCGCCCCTACCCTGGTTACGAACGGCAGCTTCGCTGCCTGTCCGGGAGGTCTACCGCTGTTTTGGAAGCCGCTTTGCGTTGCCGACGCCTCGTTCTGAGCGATAGAACGGCGATAATGCCTACGCCGGCCTGTGCCAATGCTGCGTCCCGGCCGCGGCCACGATCCCCCGCGGACTGGCTCTGGCTGGCCTTCCTGACCTGGACCGCCATCGGATTCGTCGTGCTGCCCCTGGACATCGGTGAAGGCCAGGCGCGCCTCTGGATCGCCAATCCCGCGCTGCTGCGCCTGACCGTCGGTTTTCTGCGGCAATCGGACGCAATTTGGATCCTGCTGGCCGCCAGTTGCGCCTATGTGCACGCCGCTGCGGCCGAGGGCCTGCCGACGGCTCGGCGCTGGGCGGCAATCATCCTGGCGGCCTCGGCCGGGTTCGAGTGGATCGGCGTTCGCACCGGCGTGCCGTTCGGAACCTACCGGTACACGGACCAGTTCGGCTGGCGTGTGGGCGGCGTTTTGCCGGCGGCCATTCCGTTAGCCTGGCTGGTCATTCTGGTCTGCGGCCGGTATCTGGTACTGTCTTTTCGGCCGCAGGCCAACCGGTGGGAGTTAGCTCTCGGTGTCGCCTTCGTCGCCCTTCTGACCGATCTGAACCTCGAGTTCGTCGCCTGGAAAGTGCGCGGCTACTGGATCTGGTATCCGGACCAAGCCGGCGCGGCTCCATTCTGTCCGCCCTGGCAGAATTACCTGAGTTGGTTCGTACTCAGCTTTTGCTTGAGCCTGTTGCTGCCGCCCAACTTCGAACTGCGGAAAAGACCGCGGCCCACGCGCCCGATTCTTATTCTCGGATTGATGAATCTCCTTTTTGCGAGTTCAATGCTGGTGTCTTGGGCACGTCGGCCCGCCCCGTGAGACGCCCGGCAGCGCGACGGTCTTGTTGGCAAGCCAGAGTGCGTTCGAGTACTGCGCCTGGCTGAGGAAACGGATGCTGCCATCAACGAACAGATACTGCGAGCCGCCGTTGAAAGCGGTGGTATTCAGGAGGGTCGGCAGGCTGGCCAGCGGCGTCAGAAGCACATCGACATAAAAAGAGGTGGCCCCCTTTACCTTCAGGCCCAGCAGGGCCACCGACGCCGGTTGCTCGACCCGGCTGAGGGCGACCGCCTCAGGCGGTTGACCGTCAACCCCCAGATCGTCGAAAGCGTTGTAGATGAAAGCCGTGTTATTTACCTCATTGGAAACCACTTGCGGCAACGGCAGCGCCGTCGTGACGGTATCCGCCGCATCCAGAAAAACGCGCGGGTCGCTCGGGGTCAAGTACGCGCAAAAGAGGGCCGGCCACTGCTCCGGAGCGGGACTCCCCGGCTCGGCCGCGGCAGGGCGCCCCGGCAACTGCTGATTGTGGTCGTTGGCATAGAGACGGGCGGCGATGCCGATTTGGCGCAGGTTTGATATGGACTTCGCCCGGGCCGCATACCCGTTCATCTGTGACGTGACGGGAATGAGCAGAGCTGCCAGCAAGGCAATGATCGCAAAAGCGAGCAACGTCTCTATCAGGGTGAAGGCCTTCATTCGTTGAGCTGGCGGCGAGATTAGCATGAGCGCGTGCGTGTGAGAAGCAAGATTAGCGCCGCGCGCCAGGCCGCCGCTGACGGTCCGCCGTTTGCTGGTTTGCAGGCGCGCGGGCCGGCGAACTCCGGTGTCGCTTTTCGCCTCCGGCAGTTTAGCTTTCCCCGCGCATGGATTTGTGGCCGCAAGTTCGTAACTCCTGGGACTTTCTTCGCCTGCTGTTGCGGGTAGGGTTGTCGACGGCCTTGATTTTGGGCGTGACGCTGTATTTGGCGGCGGAGAGCCGGGTCTCCGAACGTCAGCTGCTGGAAGCGGAAACGGCGCGTGCCGCCGACAACGCGGCGACACAGTTCCAGGATTTCATTGCGGCCCGCACCAAC
>CAXUFU010000289.1:0-4473 GCA_964250275.1 uncultured Chthoniobacterales bacterium
CTTCGGCAACGCCTGCGCTGCCGAAGCTCCCGGCGCGCCCGCGGCCGTCGGCGCGACCGTTGGTGTCGCACCCGGCGGCGGAGTGGGCGCGAGCGTGGGAGTCGGTGCTGGCGTCGGCGTCGGCGTCGGCGTCGGCGCGAGCAGATTGGTCCACGCGTAAAGCTCGGCGGTGCTGCCGCCGATCTCGTTGAGCAGCGCCTGGCAGCGGGCGCGCAGTTGGTCGAGATCGGGCGGCCCGAAAGGCATCTGTGCCGTGCCGGGAAACACGAGGTAGGTGATCTCCAGGTTATCGATCGGGCTGCGCTCGGGCGTGGCGCGCGGGTCGACCGCTTGCGCGATGCGCAGGCTCGCTTCTCCCAGTTGATCGCTGGGACCGATGTCGCCAAAAATCGCCGGATACAACACACCCTTGGCGATGACGATCGCCAGATCGCCCAAGCGCGGTTGATAAGGATGGCCCGCCTGCCGCGCCATGAAGCCCGGCAGGACGATGTACGGATCTTCCCGCGCGATCAGCGAACTGTAGTGCTCGAGCTGATACAACTCGTTGCGCACGGCGTCGATGGCCGCGGTATTTGGCTTGTGCAGCGGGAGTTTTGCGTCGGCGAGCAGGCGGGCGAGACGATCCTGGTCCAGCTTGAGCATCGGGTTGGGCGCCGCGGTCCGACGCGGCCAGCGGTAACTCGTCAGCGGGGCAAAGGAAGGGTCGGAGGCATCGATATCGAGGCTGCGGTCGGGGTCCGAGCCATCGCTATCGACATCCATGTCTGTCTGGATGAGGAGCGCCTTGCGTTTGCTCAGCGGATCTTGGAGTTCCAGGATGGTCTCCGTATCGTAAAAGGTGTCGCGCGGCAGCAACGCGTCCAGGTGCATCAGGTTCTGGTGCAGGACGTCGGTCTTGAGCTGGTAAATGCCGTAGTAAAATCTGGAGACCGCGGCGGACTCGAGCAACGTCGGCAGCTTGGGCAGCAGAGCCGCCAGCAAGGGGGCGCTCTGGGCGAGTTCAGCGGCCGTCTTGCTCGGGGTGGGGACTTTGATCGCGAGCTGGAGATCGAGGGCGTAACTGGCGGCCGTTTCCCGCTCGACGCTCGCGAGCCGGCCCGGCTCCGCGGCGAAGCTCGAGCGCAATTGCAGGCCGTTGTAGAGCCGGCTGACGTCCCGCTGCTTGGGCGGGATGACCAACTGGGCCGGCAGCGGCGTCACAGCCGGGGTGGGTTGCGGCGTCGGCGGCGGCGTGGCCGCAAACAGGGGCGCAGGGGAGGCTGGGAGCAGTTCTTTCTCCAGCCCGAACCGCACGCGCCACGCGGGCGGTGCCCGCAAGCCTAGCGCGAACCCCGCCACCACGCAGAGCACCGCGCCCAACAACGGCAGTACGCAGCCCGAGCGACGCTTCTTCATTCCGGGCAGGTGCCAAAAGCGGAGCCTGAAAGTCGTTGCCCGCTAATGCGGCGCCACTTGCGTGAGATGCAGCAACAGGTACAGCGCCACCACAACCCCGATCAATGCCAAGGGCGCCACGTAACCCGCCGGCATCATTTTCCCGCGCAACAAAGCCGGCACGAATCGCCCCGCCAGCGCGAGACAAACCAGGAGCGCCAGGCCCAGGCCACCCTGCGGATGCCCCGCGAGGAGGATCGCACCCACGATCAAGAGCAGGCCGCTGATGGCTCCCGCGACGAGCGAAGCCACACTCCGGGCCTTCAGGTAGCCCATGAGCCCGCCCGCGATCATCACCACGCCCATCGCGACGAAATAATACCTGGCCAACGTGAGCAGCGCGGGCACGTCAGTCATGGGTGATGGAATCGCACTGCCGCCAAGGAAATGTCCGGCGGGCTCGGCCGACGGCCGGTAGACGCCAGAAAGAAGCGCAGGATGAACAACGGCGTTAACCCGAACAACAGCGCCGCCAACTTGATCCACACGCCCGGGAAAATCCGCGCCTGGTCCCGCGACACCGCCAGCAGACCCGCCCGCGCGACCACGTCGACGGAGACCTTGATGAAGTCCGGCGAGTGCTTGGTCTCCGGCACCCCGGCGCGTTGCGCCACGGTCTGGAACTCGGTATCGACCGGCCCGGGACAAAGGTGGGTTACCGAGATGCCGGTGCCGCGCAGTTCCGCCCGCAAAGCTTCGGAAAAGCTGCTCACGTACGCTTTTGTGGCCGCGTAGACGGCGAGATTGGGCACGGGCAGGACGCTGGCGATCGAGCTCACGTTGAGGATCGCGCCCGGACGATGCCGCCGCAGCACCGGAATCAGATGATGGCAAAGGCCGGTCAGCGCCAGGACGTTGACTTGCAGCATCTTCTCGATCGTGCGCCAATCGCTGGTTTCGAACGGTCCGCTATCGCCGAAGCCGGCGTTGTTGATCAGAAAATCCACCTCCGCGGCTTCGTCCTGCAGGCGTTGGGCGAACGCCTCCACCTGTTCGGCCACAGCCAGGTCCAAGGTCTCGCAAACCACGCGCAAGCCGGGATTGATCTGCAACAACTCGTCGCGCAAAGCCTCCAGCCGGTCGGTGCGCCGGGCGACTAGGATGAGCGTGCCGGCGGCGGCCGCGCGCTGGCGCGCGAGCTCGCGGCCAATGCCGGCCGAGGCCCCGGTGATGACGGCGGTGCATTCCAAAAAGTCTCGCATGGGGTTGGTTCGCGGAGGGAAAGCAGCTTGCGCGTAAACGTGCGCGCATTCTAAGATGGCCTCTTTATTCAGCAACAGCAGATTTCGCGCTTCCCGTCATGATCGTCCAAGCTTTAGAGCAGCAGATCCCGTTTCTCACCAAGGATGGGTCGACCATCCGCGCCATCATGGGCCGGACCAACGCGCCGGTCGCCCACCAGAGCCTGGCGGAAGCCACCTTGGCGGCGGACGACTCCACCCAGCGCCACTACCATAAAGCCAGCGAGGAGATCTACTTCATCCTGGAAGGCTCCGCCGAGATGGAGCTGGACGGAGAAACGCGGCTGGTTCAACCCGGCGACGCGATCTTGATCCCGCCCGGTGCCTGGCATGCCTTGACGGCGCTCTCGTCCTTGCGGCTGCTGTGTTGCTGTTCACCGGCGTATGCGCACGAGGACACGTACTTCGAATGACGCACGCCCAAGAGCCTGGCCGGGTGTAGAGTGCGCGCTCCGTGCCGACTCCGCCGCCTGTTGCCCCTCCATTGCCTGCCGGTATCGACCGCTACGCGGTCTTGCGGCTGCCGAATGTCCGGCTCTATCTGCTCTCCCGCTTCATCGCGTCGCTCGGCCAAAACATGCTCGGCATGGCGGTGGGCTGGGATCTGTACGAGCGCACGCATTCCGCGTTCGCGCTGGGGCTGATCGGCCTGGCGCAGATCACGCCGCTTTTGTTCCTGACCCTCCCCGCCGGGCACTTGGCGGACCAGCGGGACCGGCGCGCGATCATTCTCTGGACCATGGGGCTAACGGCGGCCAGTTGCGCCGGCCTGACGTTCGTTTCCTGGGCGCACGCGCCGGTGGGGGGCACGTATTTTTTCCTCTTTCTGGCCGGCGTCGCGCGCGCGTTCCTCTGGCCGGCGAGCAGCGCTTTTCTGCCGCGGATCGTCCCGCCGCCGCTGTTCCCTTCCGCGGTCACCTGGAGCAGCGGGAGTTATCAGCTTTCGGCGGCGCTCGGGCCGGTGCTCGGCGGCCTGGCTATTCCGCTCACGGGCGGCGCGACCGCGGTTTACGCGTTCAACGTCGTGGCGACGCTCCTGTGCTGCGTCTTGGTCTGGTTTGTGCGCGTGCCGCCCGCTCCGTCGCCGCCGCCGCGGCGGGAAAAAATGACGTTGCACTCGCTGGGCGCGGGACTCCGTTTCGTCTTCGCCAAAAGAATCATCCTGAGCATCATCTCGCTCGATCTCTTCGCGGTGCTCCTGGGCGGAACCACGGCCCTGTTGCCGATTTACGCCAAGGACATCTTGCAGGTGGGCGCCAGCGGCCTCGGCTGGTTGCGCGCCGCCTTACCGATCGGCTCGGTCAGCATGGCCCTGGTGCTGGCGCATCGGCCGCCGCTCAAGCACGCCGGCCACGCGCTGCTGCTTGCCGTCGCCGGCTTCGGCGTGGCCACCATCGTCTTCGGCTTGTCGCGCTCGTTTTGGCTCTCGCTGGCGATGATGATCGCCTGCGGGTCGCTCGATAACGTCAGCGTGATCGTCCGGCAGACTCTCGTGCAGGTGCTGACGCCCGACGCCATGCGCGGCCGCGTCTCGGCCATCAACGGCCTGTTCATCGGCGCCTCGAACGAGTTCGGCGAGTTTGAATCCGGCATTGTGGCGAGTTTGATCGGACCCGTTTTGGCGGTGGTGACCGGCGGGATCGGGACGATCCTGGTGGTCATCGCGGCCGCGTTTATCTGGCCGGAGATGCGCCGCTACGGCTCGCTGGACGGCAGGGATGAGGCCGCGGCGGAGGCGGAACCGGCTTCGGAATTGTAGCGGCGGTCTAATCTGGCTGTAGCGGCGGTCTACTCG
>CAXUFU010000290.1:0-4458 GCA_964250275.1 uncultured Chthoniobacterales bacterium
CGTCGGGGCCGCGCCCGGCAGCTGTAGCGGCGGATTGTGATCGTCGGGCCGCACATCTGCACGGTCCGGCGTCTCCGACGGTCATAGACCGCCGCTACAGCCGGAGTGACAGAATCCTACGCCGCGGCCTCACCCGGTTCCGGGGCGGGCGCGGGCAAGGCCAAAATCCGCTGCTTTTTCGCGTCGTAATCCAGCGCGTGAAACAGCCGGATCTCCTCCAGCCGGCGCAACCCGTTGATCGTGTCCAAATACCGCGTGTAACAAGCGGCGAGCTCGGTCGTTTCCAGATAGCGCCCCCGCAAGTTGGGGTCGCAATACGCCTTGGGATCATGGCGCGCGAACAAATGAAAACGCAGCCAGCGCCGGTCGGCCAGCGACGTCTTTTGCGCCTTGCGAAAAAACGCCACGAAAAGCAGCAGCACCAGGTACGTATCCACCTGCGCCTGCAATTCGAGGTCGCGCGCGAAACTCTCGCTGTGCAACGCGCACCGGCCTTCCTGGAACTGCAGCGCCGCGTGCAAGGCGTGGTTGATCTCTTCGATGAACGCGATCAACGAACGGATATTGGCGTTGTTCAAGCTCGCGCGCGGATCGTTGCGCTCCAGTTGCTCGATCAGCCAGTTCGAATAATAGATGCCCACGTGCAGCCGCCCGTCGGCGGTGCGCAAAAACGTGCGCGCGACCTCGCTCAACTCCCGGGCCGAAGCACCGGCCAGGCGCGAGAGCTGTCCGCAGCGCTGGCGATCGATCAGGCATTCCTCCAGGTTGATCCCGACGGCGGCGTAGGTCCGCTCGAAGAGCCGCTGGATGTCGCTGAAAAGCGTGGAGTTCAAATAGGGGGGGAAGAGAGGATATTTTCAGCCGCCATTTAGCCCAACAGCGCCAGGCCCGCGGCGGCGGTACCGGGCTCGTCGTCGAGCGTCAGCAACCGGCCGGCAAGTTGATTGAGCGCGACGCGGATCTCGTGGAATTGCTCGGAGAGCCCGTGAAAAATCTGGGTTAAACCCCATTGGCGCGCAACCACGTGCCCGGCTACCGCCCGGTAGCTCATCCGGCCCATCTCCTCGTAGAACGAGCAGCCCGGAGCGCCCAGGCGGCTGCGCCGGCGCTCGATGTTATCCGGGAAAATGCCGGTCAAAAACATCGTGTAATTGCCGACGTGCGCCCGGAGCAGAAACGCTTGGGCCGGGCTGGCCTCGCGCAAGGCGAGCAACAGATCGGACAGGTAAACGCCGCCGTTGGGCGGGGCCGCGCCGGGCGCCCCGGCCGGACTGCTTAGGCGCGCCGTGCGGGTAAATTCGTCGAGCACGCTCGCCAGATAATCGCACAGCACGCGGTCGTCGATGCCGGCCCGGCGCAGCACGCGTCTGGTTAAAACGTAAAAGTAAAAGGCCGAAGAAATGCACAGGTGGCTATTTTGCGACAGGATCGCGTCGGCGATGGCCTCGTGATCGAGGATAACGTCGCGCTCTTCGACGTCCGATAAAAGCCGGACGAGCGACACCGCGTCCTTGGGAGATTTCGAGAGGATGCGGATGACGAAATCGAAATCCGCCGCCGTGAACCGCGCCCTGCAATTGGCTTTGACCACGGGATTCGAGTTTGAGCAGTGAGCGTGCCAAAGTCAAGCATGGCCGCGGCGGTTCCGACGCGCCCAGCTAGTTTCCGGCTGTAGCGGCGGTCTATGACCGTCGGGGGCGCACCCGGCGAAGTCCAGCGCGCTGAGCGGTACAGCGCCTCCGACGGTCATAGACCGCCGCTACAGCCAGAACACCGACGGTCAGAAAGCGCCGCTACACCCGGCTCGGCTTTCCGGGCGCGCGTGCTATTTTCCCCGGACATGCAGCGTAGTGGCAGATGGTTCCGGCGGCTGGCGCTGCTCAGTTTGGGCCTGGTCTTGCTGGCCGGGCTGCTCTGGGCGGGCTGGTACGTGTACAATCGTGGGTTCACGCGCAAATGGCGCGCGCAACTCAGCGCGGAACTGCGGCGGCGCGGCCTCGATTTTGAGGCACGGCGCCTCACGCTCAACCCGTTCGAGGGTCTAGTGGCCGAAGATGCGCATCTTTACCTGCTCGATCCGCATCACACCCCCATCCTCTACATCAGCCGCGTGGCGGTCGATATCAGCATCGGCAACCTGATCGCGCACAAGCCGTTCTTGAACTCGCTCGACCTGCGCGGCGCCCGGCTGACCATCCCGGTCGATACGGCCGACCCGGACGGGCCCGAGCTGCGCCTGCGCCGGTTCCAAGCGAAACTTTCCTTCCAACCCAACGAAGTCAAACTGACCCAGGCGCAAGGTGACTTCTACGGCTTACAAATTTCCGCTTCCGGCGCGCTGCTCAACCCCGAGCGCTTCAGCTCGCCCGGGCCGCCCGCTTCCGACGCCCAACGGGCCCAACGCCGGCAGATCGCCCGTGCGCTCGTCGAGGAAATCCAAAAGGTGCGTCCGGAGCGAGCGCCGCCGCGCCTGGAAATTCGGTTCCAGGGGGATCTGGCCCGGCTGGCCGCAACCCTGCGCGCCACCGCCGTGCTCCAGGGCGATGCCCTCCGGCGCGGCAGCTATCGGCTCGACAAACTGTTGGCGCGGCTCGATTACGGCGCGGAAGCCTTCCATCTGCGCCAGGCCGAGCTCACCGACGCGCGCGGCACGCTCTCGGCCACCGGCGATTTCAACCCGGCCACCGGCGACGCCCATTTCCAATTGCAGAGCAAGCTGGATCTGGTGGCGCTCACCCGGGAGTTCGCCCCCTGGATCGCGCCCAACGGGTTCACGTTCCACGCTCCACCGGTTCTCCGGCTCGAAGGCCAGGCGCATTTCCCCGCTCCGGCAAACGCCCAGGCACCCGCGTCCGCCACAGCGCCGCCGGCCGTGGCGCCGCCAGCCGCCACTCCGCCGACTGTGGCCGCCGCCGTTATCCCGGCTGGGGTACCTCTGCCTGCTACCGCACCGCCGCCAGCGCTGCCCACCCTGGCCGTGACGGGCCATCTCGGGCTGGGCGAGTTCAGCTATCAAACGCTGAAATTTTCCAGCGCCGAAAGCGATTTTTCCTGGAGCGGCGACCGCTGGTATTTGCATGCCTTGCGCATCGTCCGCCCCGATGGCGACCAGCAAATCACGGCCGACGTGCTCGCGGAACCCGCGCAGATCAAGGTTCGCCTGGCCAGCACGTTGGACCCCGGCGCGCTGGCGTCGCTGTTGCCCGAACGCGGCCGCAACGCCTTAAACGACGTCCACTTCCTGACGCCGCCCCGGGTCAATCTGACCGCCACCGCCCGCTCCTTTGGCGATCTCGACAGCCTCAACGTCGCGGGCCACGTGACGTTGAACCGGGTGCGCTACCGCGGCGTCGGGCTCAACCGTTTGCAAAGCGATTTCACGTATGAAAATCACGCGTTGAGCTACAAGCATTTCACCCTGGACCGCGACGAAGGCACCGCCACGGGCGATTCGTTCGTCTACGATTTTACCCGGCATGAGGTCCGCCTGGACAACGTGCGGGCGACGCTCGATCCGGCGCAGGTCTGCGTCTGGATCGATCCCGATGTGGCGCACGCCGTGGCGCCGTTTCACTTCAAAAAGCCGCCGGCCACCGTCACCAATGGCGTCGTGCAATTCGACGGCGGCCGTAACTCCAGCCTGACGGTCGACATCAACGCGCCGGCGGGCTTCAGCTATGTGTTCCTCAAAAAGACGCTTAATTTTCAGGACGTGCTCGGCCAGGTGCTCTTCACCGACGACCGCTTGCGGCTCACCGATCTGCGCGCGGAAACTTTTGCCGGCCAAGTGCACGGCACGCTCGACCTGGCGCTAGGCCACGGGGCGCACGACTACACGGCGACGCTGGAGGCGAAAGCGCTCGAGTTTGCGCCGCTGACCAAGCTTTTTTTCGATTACGACAACTCCAAGGGCCAGCTTTCGGGGACGTACCGCTTCGGCGGCCGCGGCGACGATCCGCGTTCCTTGCACGGCGCGGGCTCCCTGAGCATTGATCGTGGCAACGTCTTTGCGATCCCGTTTCTTGGGCCGCTCTCGGGCATCGTCAACACCATTTTGCCTGGCCTGGGCTTCGACGTGGCGCATCAGGCCACGGCCGATTTTCTGACTGCCAGCGGCAAGATTTTCTGCGGAAATCTGGCGGTCAAAGGCGGGGGGTTCGAGCTCTTCGGTGGCGGCTGGCTCGGCTACGTGGACGACACGATGAATTTCCGCGTGCGCATCAACTCGCGCGGTTTGCCGGGCGCGGTGCTGTATCCGGTGAGCAAACTTTTCGAGTACAGCTCGCAAGGGCCGTTGTCGAAGCCCGTCTGGCGGCCGCGCGTATTGGAGGCGCATTTGCCCATCCTGGACAGCGCGCCCGCCGCCTCGCCGCCGCCGGCCCATCTTTTCGGGTCGGACCCGGGGGAAGCGAAACCCGGCGCGACGGCCAAGGGGCCGTAGTCACAAGGTAGGGATGG
>CAXUFU010000291.1:0-4429 GCA_964250275.1 uncultured Chthoniobacterales bacterium
ACGAGTGCCTCTACCGGCGGGGTCACGTGCGCGAAAGCCACCACGGCAAAAGCCGGCAGCGGGGAGCCAGCGAACATCTTCACCGTGGCATCGATAAACACGCCCATTTTCGGCAGTCGCCCCACTCCGTGAATAAACATGCTCATGCCAAGCGCCAGGCGCAGGACAGCGTAGCCCAGACAAGCCGGAGACAGGCCACGCCGCCGAGGGCGCGCCAGAGAACTTGCGAGAGTATTTTGCATCGCTCAAGAGGATGGTTGGGATGGTTAGAAGGGGGTGACCGGCTAATGCCGGCAGGATACGACGGTTGAAGGATTTTTCCTGCCGGTCCTCGCCCTGCCCAAGCAGGAAGCCCGACGCTTGCTGAAAGGAGACATCAAGCGTCACCTGACCTGTGACCTGAGCGCAAGGTTTCCACCACGCTTGGCGCCGGCGCCCGAGGCCGATCGGTGATTGCAGACATGGCTTTGTTTTTCTGGGTTGCCTCACTCCTTCCAGGTGCGGGCGGGACCATACAGCCGGGCCGTTGTCGTCTGCTCGTAGGGCAATCGGGCCGGACGCCAGAGCAGTTCCATAAAGGCTCCCCAAGGCGTCTTGAAATACCAAATTCGCTCGCCATGCTTGGGTTCGCCAGCGGTGTTTACCGGTTGGCCAAGCATGGTGCCGCCGTGGGCCGCGACGGACGCACCGGCGGCTTCCAGATCGTCCACGAAAAACGCCAGGTGCGCCGCACCTAGGTCCGTGGTGGCGGGCAACTGGCGGTTTTGGCCAGGGGCGCGGATGGCGAGCAGTTCGACGTTGAGGTTCGGCCCCAGCCGCAGCATGGCGATCTCGACCTGGTCGATCTCGGCCCCAGTGGGTGTCTCATGGAAGGGGCCCACTCGCCACAGCAGATCGGCCCCCAGCGCCTGCGTGTAAAACGCGATAGCCTCGTCCAGATCCGGAACGCTGACCCCATAATGGTCCACGTTGCGGACGGTGGCGATGCCTCTGGCCGGTTGATCGTCTGGAGGTGTTTTCACGGGCGATATCATCTGTTTTCAGTGCAAGAGGTTGGCAAAGAAGCCGTGGACGGTTTTCCCGCCCCCGGCCGCGAGGGAGTAAAGGCGGCCTCTGCAAGCGGGAACTCGATCTGGGTCTGGCGCGGCATGGGCTTTTAGAAGCGTGAGTCCCGAGCTCAATTTTTACTGGCCGGGCTGGCCGGCGGCGGTACGAAGAGGCGAGCCGAAGTCGTTTGCTCGTAGGGCAAATGGGCCGGACGCCAGATCAGTTCTAGGCTGGAGCCCCAGGGTGTCAGGAAGTACCGGTATTCCTCGCCTGCCTTGGGGCCGTCCTCGTCGCGCTTCGGACCGGCGAACAGGCGCGCGCCGTGCGCGACGAGGTATTCGGCCGCCGCGGTCAGGTCGTCCACCAGGAAGGCCAAGTGCCCCACGCTAAGGTCACTGTTGGACGGCTCTTCCAGACTGGCGGAGCTTCCCTCGGGCGTGACGTACTGGAGCAGTTCCACGTTGAGGTTCGGCCCGCAACGCAAGGTGGCCAACTGCACGCGCAGGCTCGGGTCCACGCCGTAGTGGGTGGGCATCAACTCGCCGCCGCCGCTCGGGCCGATCCGCCAGAGCAACTGCGCGCCGAGCACCTCGGTGAAAAATGACACAGCGGCGTCCAGGTCCGGCACGATGAGGCCGGTGTGGTCCACGCCGCGTACGCTCGGGATGCCGGCGGCAGCGGGCGGCTTTTCCGCCGGTGCGGCCTGCTCGGCGCGAAGAAAGGCGATCACCCTGGCGGCAAACTCCGCGGGCTGCTCGTCGGGCAGGTAGTGGCCGCAGCCGGGCAGGACCTCGCCGCGCACGTTGGTGGCGACGTTTTCCATCGTCTTGCGCAAAGCGTCGGCGACACCGGTCTCGCCCGCCAGCGCGAGCACCGGCATCGTCAGCTTCGTCTTCGCGCTTTCCTTGTTCTGCCTGGCGCTCTCGAAGATGGCGCGGTAGTAAGCGAACCCGGCCGTCATCGCGCCGGGCTGCTGGTAGGCGCGCGTGTAGACCGCCACGTCCTCGGCCGAAACCGCGTCGGGTAGGTAGCCTTTGCGGGCAAAAAGCCACCGCATGTAAACGTCCTCCCGCCCGTCGATCAGCGCTTCGGGCAGTTCGGGCAAGGTGTTGAACGAGAAGTGCCACGTCTTCACGTTGACCGCGGCGGACACCAGCGTGCCCGCCTCAGGGCTCAGGCCCGGCAGGCCCGCGTCCGCGACGACCAGCCGGCGCACCTCCGCGGGGTAAGCCGAGGCGTAGGCGTAGGCCACCCAGGCACCCACGTCATGGCCGACGAGGTCGATCTGCTCGCACCCGAGCGCGGCAATGAGTTGGTGGATGTCCTCCGCGACGTTGCGCACGTCGTAGCCGTCCCCCGGCCGCCCGGATCTGCCCAACCCGCGCAGGTCAGGGACGATAGCCGTGAATCCCTGCGCCGTCAGCGCGGGCACGACCCGGTGCCAGGCGTGGGAAGTTTCCGGCCAACCGTGCAGCAGGACTACCGGCGGCGTAAGAACAGAAGCGCGCTCCGGCTCCCCGGCAGCTCCTTGAGGCTGGTGGACCGTGTAGGACAGATCCACCCCGTTGACTTCCAGATTTTGGGTGTCGGGTGGTTCGATGGCTGACGCAGGCATGATGTTAGAAAGGTTCGGGGTGACTCAGGCATTTGGCGAAAGAAGCGGCTGGAGCCAATTGCGACAACTGCAAAAGGTTTGATGGCTTGGGATACTTCGGGTTCCTGCTAAGGCCGCCTCCACCCTTTATCTTCGAATGCAATTGCGTCCTAGCAACGAAATCTCTGCGCCGTGCCTCTCGTCTTGTTGCCTAAAGCGATCAGTGCTTTCTTCGTTGCGTCATGAGCGATGAACTGCGCGCCTTGCTGGAGCGTCACTGCCCGGGCGATCGGGCCTCCACCCCCCTGCCACACCTGAGCATCTCGCGCACTGGCCTGTCCACGGAACCGGTCTCCTCCGCCCGCTATCCGCGGCTTTGCATCGTGGCGCAGGGACGCAAGCGGGTCTTCCTCGGCGGCGCAGAATTTTTCTTCGACTCCACGCGGTTCCTGCTCACCTCGGTCAACTTGCCGGCGACGAGCGAGATCGTGCAACCGCCTTACCTGGGCATTAGCCTGACGCTTGATCCAACCGTCCTCACCTCGCTCCTGCTCGAAATGCCGGCAGGATCAGCCGACGACGGGGAAGTGCCTTCCTGCCAGCCGCTCGTGGCGGTGCCGGTGGACGGCGATTTGCTGGAAGCGGTGTTGCACCTGGTCCGCCTGCTCGACCAGCCGCAGCACCTTCCGGTGCTGGCACCGCTCGCGGAACGCGAACTCCTCTACCGGCTGCTCGCCGGACCGGCGGGCCGGCCGCTCCAAGCCTGGCTGCAGCCCACGAGCCGCGCGGCCCAGATCGGCCGGGTCACCCGGCTGCTGCGCCGCCAGTACAAACAACCCGTTCGCATTGAGACGCTAGCCCGGCTGGCGGGCATGAGTACGCCTACGTTTCACCGGCATTTCCGGGCCGTGACCACAATGAGCCCGATCCAGTTTCAGAAATGCATCCGGCTCCAGGAGGCGCGCCGGCTGCTCTTGACGCGGGATCAAGGGGCCGCCGACGTGGCTTTCGCCGTGGGGTATGTGAGCCGTCATCAGTTCAGCCGCGAATATCACCGGCTGTTCGGCATACCGCCGGGGCAAGGAAGCCGACCGCGCGAAAACGGCGTCCATCCTGATTTCCAGGCGGCGAGAATAGAGGTGCAGCTAGCCAAGTAGGCACCTCAGGACTGACTCACTCACTGTGGGGCAGCATAGATGTGTTTCCGTTCACGTCTCGTTAGAAGCTAAACGCCACCCAGACGGCGACATAATCGGAGCTTTGTCCGTCGCGACCCACCGGGCGTGTGCGTGACCGCGGCGACACCACGCACGTAAGTGCCGGCGAAAAAATGCGAGTACAACACGTCAAAGGTGAGGTGACGATCAATGCCCCATTCCAGCAGCACGTTTGCCTCCGTGCCGATAAACCGCGCGCCGCCCGAAACGTTTGCCCCCGCCGGCAGTTGGGCGTTTGGGGTCACCCGGCGTGGAGGGAACGCCGGATCAGCACAAAGCTTTATGGTTGGAAAAGCCGAAGTTCCTTAGGCGTTTGGCTACTGGCCTCCGATTAGGAGGCATGGATGTCAAAGAATCGGACTTCGTGCTACCGGACTGGAAATTCTGCTCCGGCGAAACTCTCCCCACCCTCAAGATTCATTATCGAACCCTGGGTGTGCCAAGAAAGGGGGCTGACGGTGAAATCTCGAACGCGGTGCTGATGCTGCACGGCACGACCGGCGGAGGCAAGCAGTTCTTGGCCTCCGCGACGGCGGACTTTCTCTTCGGCAAAGACCAGCCACTCGACACC
>CAXUFU010000292.1:0-4428 GCA_964250275.1 uncultured Chthoniobacterales bacterium
CCTCCCAGACAATCAGGGACCGGGTCGGAGACCCATCCCTACCTTGTATTAGAAAAGTTCGCCCTGGGCCGCGCCGCCACTCAAGCTGCCGGTGAACTCCTCGTACTTTCTGGCTAGCTCGTCCAGCTTCGAGACATAGTACTCCACATTCTCGTCCCGGGCTTCCGGCTGCCAATCCACGATTAGCTTGGCGTTTTCATACGAGCTCAGATTTTTTTTTGCTGCCGGTGATGTAGTAGCGAATCTGGTCGCCCGGCTGATAGCTGCGGCCGCTGCGCGCCGCGAGTTCATAGGCGGCGGAACGGTTGCGCGCCGAAGCGGCGATTTTCTTCTGATACTGGCCCAGAGAATCCTGCAAGGTATCCGTCTTGGCCAGGAACTCGATCGGCCAGCGGCGCTCGCGGATCGCCTGCTCGAACTCCGCCCGCAAAGCAGGGACCAACTCCCGGCGATCTTCGAGCAACAGGCGGATCATGCGCTCGAGATATTGGCGCTGGAACTTCTCCAGGCCGCGGGACTTCAGCGCGCCACCTTTGATGATCAACTCGCCGTCTTCCTGCAGCAGCGCATAGTTCTTGGCCTTGTAACTGAACATGGCCGGATATCGGGCGTCGAACTCGATATTGATCCCGTCCGGCAACACCTCACCCAAGCCGCGTTGCAGGTCACCCAAGTTTGTCCCAGGCGGCGGCACGAAGTAGATGCCATCGGTATCGATCTCGATCACGCGCGAGCCGTGTTCGTGCAACCACGCGACCAGGCGCTTGAGCAGGTCGCGACCGGTCTCGGTCACGCGCGCGGCCGCATCGTAATCCGCGAAATGGCCTTGGGAGAAGCCGAGATAACCATAGAAACTGTTGATCAGGATCTTGAAGACATTCTGCAAAGCATTCCAGGCCTGATATTCCCGCGCTCGCGCCGGCTGCGCCGAGCTCGCGCGCATCTTCGCCTTGGCTTCGAGGCGGAATTTGCGCAAGTCCGCCAGCAACCCACGGAAGATCTCCAGCCGGTCGTTCGCCGGGAAGATGCCGTAGCGCAGCATGACGGACGGGTAGAGCGAAGCGACATCGCAATGCCAGACGTCCCGCGCCACGCCGGTGACAAATACATCGGTGTAGCCGCCTTCAAAGGCGCGCGCCTCCGGCAATTCCGGCAACGAATGCCGGCGCCGATAGTATTCGCGCAGGAAAAGCGCGTCGATACGCGTGGCATTGCCCCGCACGATGATCTCCTGGTAGTTGTAGGGAAAAATTTGCGCCTGCGTGAAGTGACTGCGGCTCAGCAGATTTGAAATGGCGCGGGTTTCGCGCAGATCCGCCAGGACCTGCGCGCGAAAAGCCGCCGGATCGTTCGCATAAGCGGCGGCGATTTCCGGACCGGACAAGTAAATCCGCTGCGCCGCGCCTTCCGCCGCGCCACCCGCCAGACCGAAGTGCCTGGCGACCTCGTGCAACCCAAAGCTCTCCAACTCCCGCGTCCCAATATCGTAGAACTGGACGAGCAGGTAAGTATCTACCAGGTGCCGGCCATGCACCTGATACTTCGGATAGTTAATCGTGCGTTCGGCGATCTGGACGCGCGAGGCCCGGGACTTGAGCAAGGAGCCGTCGCGTCCCCAATCGAGCTTGAGCCGGTGCTGGCGGGCGCGCGCGTTGAGGTAGGGCAGCGCTTCCTTGAAAAGGTGATGGCCTTCCAGCACGTCGGGATCCCGGGCGCGGATGATCTCGCCGAGCCGGGTCAACACGAGCCGTTCGCTGCGCTCGGCATCGCCGCGCTCGACGAGCAAGAGCTCCTCCCAGCCGGTCTCATCGCTCAGCGCGATGGCCGCGAGATGGTCCGCGGCGGACGTCCGATAGGTCTCCAGGCGGAGCTGGAGCCGGCGCAGCGCGGAGAAGTCCATGCCTTTAAACAGCGTCCGTCCAGTGGCCGTCAGGTATTGTTGGACGGGATCGGTGAACGCGAAATGTTTGACGTCCTGATCGCGCAACCGGTTCCGCCGCTGGGCAAACTCGGCCCAGCCCGCGCAAAGGACGAGTTGATCGTACGGTAACCCGCCGGCCAGCGGTTCGTTTGCCATCTCAGGCTGGGCGCCGGCCAGCCACAGGAAGGGCGCAAAGGCCGCCTCCTCGACCACAGTGCCGGCGCCATCTGCGGAGCGCCGGTAGACTTGCACGCGCTCGTCGCCGCATAGCTCGACGGCGACGATCCGGGCCATGGGGTCCAGGCCGAACAAGGCATGATTTTCCTCGAGTTGCATGGCCTCCGGGCGCTTTCGCTGGCGGTCCTAACATGACGCTGAACCGGGGGCGTGTCACGCGCGACGGCCGGCCTGGCCCGCGGGTGCGGAATAACTGCAATTTCCCGCGGCTGGAAGATGCTTCCCGGCTCGACAATGCGCGGCGGCTGCTCTAGCCTTGTACATAGGAGCTATGGCAGCTCCGGCGCGCTCATGAAAATCCCCTGGCGTCCCTTGCGCAAGCCCGTTGGCCGTCACGCTGGAGCGTGGCCGCTTACGGCGACCCAATGGCTGTTGGGCCTTTCGGCTTTTAGCCTGATTGCCCAGTGGCTTCTGCGGCATTTGGCTCCGGCGGAGGAGGGACCGGTCCACTCGGCCCTGGCGCTTTCCCTGCACGGGTTAGCGGCGGGGTGCGTCTGGCAGCCGGTCTCTCATCTTTTCCTGAGCAGCGGTCCCTGGATCGATTTCACCGCTCTGGTGGCGCTCTACCTGGCGGGCAACAACCTGGAATTTATCATCGGGCGCCGCCACCTTTGGCAGCTCTACTTTCTGGCCGGCATTTTGGGCGGCTTCGCCCAGTTGGCGTACAATGCCGCCACCGCCGCTCATGCGCCCGATCTGGTGGGACCCACGGCGGCGGTCATGGGTGTGCTGCTGGCGTTGACGAGCGTGATGCCGAACCTGGAGGTGGCGCCGTTGCTGGGCGTGCCGTTACCGTTCTGGCTGAAGATCAAGCATTGCGCCCTCGTTGCCGTGGTCGCCTGCGTCACGCTGGCGCTGGTCGATTGGCAGGGCGCTTTCGCGCAACAACAAGCGGCCCGTTGCCTGATCGGTTGCCTGACGGGCTGCGTTTACATGCACCGCTTGGGCTTTGGCCGCCGAACGCACGCGCCGGCGGCGACGCCTGAGAACGAGCCGATGCTGCAAATCCCGGTCTTCTCGCAGGCCGCCGACCCCGGCATGGCAGTGGCCGAAGCAGCGCTCCCGCGTTTCACCGAGCGGGAACGGCGGATGACGCCGCGCCAATACATCAGCGAGCAAATCGATCCCATCCTCGACAAAATCTCGCTGCATGGCATCGGCTGCCTGACCCCGGCTGAACGGCGCGTGCTCGAGAAAGGGCGCGATAAGATCTCGCAACGGGACACTTAGCAGGACCGCTGCGGCACGGCCCGGCCGGCGCACCAATGAAGGGGGTTGCCTTTTACGCACGTGCCCGGCAGCTTGCCGCTTGCAGACAGGTTCGTCCATGAAGTGGTATTACGCGAAAGACGGGCAGCCGTGCGGCCCCGTCGAGGAGGAGGAGTTCGCGCGCCTGGCCGCGGCCGGGGAAGTGACCGCTACCACGCTGGTCTGGCGCAGCGGCCTGGGCGATTGGAAGCCCTTTGCGGAGGTGCGGCCGCCGGAGCCCGATCCCGCACCTGCGCCGCCGCTCGCGGTGGAGCCGGAGCCGCCGGAACCGAAGCCGGAGCACTCAGATTTGGCCGTGCCGCCGGTGGACGCGGAGGAGGTGCGGCTGCCCTACGCGGGTTTTTGGATTCGGGTGGCGGCGATGTTTTTTGACTGTTTGATCCTCCTGCCGGTGGTGACCGTCCTCTATTTTAGTTTCATCGTGGCCTTTCCGGATTTCTTGACCCGTTCATCGGCCGGGGCGCGCGCCAGCACTTTGTTCGAATTGGCCGTGCTGGTACTCGCCGGCGCCTACCAGACGTTCTTCGTCGGACGGTTTGCCGCCACACCCGGCAAGATGGTTTGCAATCTGCGCGTGACTTCCGCCGATGGCAGCCGGATCTCTTATGGCCGCGCCTTACGCCGCTATTTGTGCGAAGGGCTCAGCAGCCTGTTTTTCTGCGCCGGCTTCGTCCTGGCGGCGCTGAACCGGCAGAAATGTGCGCTGCACGATTTCCTTTGCGACACCCGCGTAATCCACGCGGAGTAAAGCCGCCTCCAAAAAAAAGGTAGGGACGGGTCTCCGACCCGGTCCCTTACTGTCTGGCAAGCGCGCCAAGCAGATGGCTCGCGCCGTGTAAGCTCCTGCCTTCCAGACAATCAGGGACCGGGTCGGAGACCCATCCCTACCTCGTTTTTGGAGGCCGCTTCGCGTCAAGACCCGTGCGGCACATCGCCGAACGAATCCGCCTGCTGGGCCAATGCATCCTGGGCGCGCAACAAATCGTGCAGAGTCAACAGGC
>CAXUFU010000293.1:0-4413 GCA_964250275.1 uncultured Chthoniobacterales bacterium
GGCTGGAGGAGTTTATCGCCAACGAAGAACGCGCTTACATCGAGCAAACGCTGCGGCACAACAACGGCTCGCGCGAAAAGACCGCCAGCATGCTCGGCATCAGCATGGCGACCCTCTATCGCAAGCTGGAGTTAAAGAACAAGCAGCGCGCGTAACCGCGCCTGGAACGAGCGCCGCTGCCGAGACTGTAGGGCGGGCGCTTCGCCTGCCGGGCGTGGCGCAGTCCCGGTAGGCGAAGCCCTACAGCCGCAAACCCCCGAGATAATCATGGCCGAAGAGCTGCGGGTCCGGCGCGGTTTTTACCGGATCAGCCGGCTCCTGGCCGAGGTGCGCGATGGCGAGTTCAACGCGCTGATGACCGAGCGCGAGAAAGCGGCCGGCCAGCGCAGCTTGATGGGCCCCATCGGGCGCTCCATGCTCTACGCGCTGGTGCGCCAGTATCGCCCGCGCATCATCGTCGAGAGCGGCGGGAACCTGGGTATGGCGTCCTCGTTTATCCTCAAAGCGCTACAGGACGAGAACATCGAGGGCCGGCTCTACAGCATCGAGCGCAGCACCAAGATCGTGCCCGGCTCGCTTATCCCGGAGGAACTCAAGGCGGCTTACGTGCCCATCCGGGCGTCAGTCGAGGACGCGTTGGCGGGCGAGCAGCTACCGGCCGAAATCGACATGTTCCTGCACGACAGCACGCATCGGTACGCGCACATGACGATGGAGTTCGAGCGGTTTTGGCCGCGCCTCCGCCCGGGTGGTTTGCTCGTGGCGCACGATGTCGACATGAACGCGGCGTTCACGGACTTCGTCTCGAAAACCTATGTGCACGATGAGGGTGGCATCACCGTGTCCGACCGGACGGCGCACCTCTTTTGGGGCTGTTTCGCCGAGCTGGGGTTTATCCTAAAACGGGATCTCGGGCGCTGAAGTCGCAGGCCCCTCCGATGATTCTGCCGCTACCGTGTGCCGGCCGTCAGCAGCGCCAGCATCCGGCCGGTCCGGCCCTTCTCGCGGCGGTAAGAGTAGTAGCGCGCCGAGTCTGCCGCCGTGCAAATCCCGCAGTCTTCTACCGTGCCGACCCTGGCTGCTTGCGCCTGGTGGATGATTTCTGCCGCAAAATCCACTTCATACCACGGCGGCCGAATACACGGGCTGAGCTGCACGATCAAATTGCTCGGTTGCGTGCCAAACTCGCGCGTCATGGCCGCGATCGCCGCCGGCACGATCCCGAGCTCCGTCCCTTTCCGGCCGGCGTGCACCAGCCCAGTGGCGCCCCCGACCGGGTCCACCAGGTAGACCGCGCAGCAATCCGCCACGTAAATCCCCAGGCACACATCCGGGCGGTTCGTTAGCAGGCCGTCGGCACCGGCCACGGGCGCGGCGGGCAGCGGCTCCCCGGTCCGCACGATCGCCACCTCCCGGCCATGCACCTGTTCGGCGGTGACCAGCGGCATCTCACCCAAGCCCATCGACGCGCGCGCTTCGCGATGGCAGCCGTCCAGCCGTGCCAGCGCCGTCTGGCGATCCGCTACGACGTCAACACCGGGAAAGCGTCCCAGGAAGCCGTACCGGCAGCCGAGCTGGTCCAGCGTAGGAAACGGAGTAGAGGAGAGCGGCGGAGCAGTTGCCATATTCTTTACCCAAGGTAGACCCCCCCGACAGGAGTCGCGAAAAGCAGCCGATGAACGAAAAGACGAGCGTTGCGCGAGCCGTCGTCACAATGCGTTTGCCAGACAGTCAGGGACCGGCTCGGAGAGCCATCCCTACCTTGGGTCAGGAATCCTTGACCTGCAACGGCGGCTCGTCCGGCTTGGCCACCGAATGCGGGTGCACAGGCATGTTCGGTTTGTCGACGTTGATGCGCTGCTTTTCCGGCACGCCGTTGCCCGTGCGTTGGGTATCCGGCGTCTTGACGGAACTCGGCGGCAGTTTCTTGCCCGAGGTGGCAACGCCAGTGGGATTGACCGGCTGCCCGGTGGCTTTCTCCTTTTGCACCAAGGGATCGTTGAACGTCTCCGCGTAAACGGTGCTGGTCGCCGTGACCCGCTCGTAGTTAGCCAACGTCACCGCGTAGTTGTACCGCGCCTGCAACTCCGTGGTCTGCGCCTGCAGGAGCGCCTCCTGCGATTGCAGCACATCCAACTGCGTGCCGGCGCCGGCCGAAAGCCGCGCCTGGGAGAGCCGCAGGGCTTCCTCCGCTTCGCTCACGGTGAGCACCTGGCTCTGGATGGTCTCCTTGTACTGCTGCAGGTTGTCGTAGTTCACCTGCACTTCCTCAACCACCTGGCGCACGGCGTCGTCATAGGTGGATTTGGCCTCGGCCAGTTGTGCCCGCGCTTGCTTGACCAGACCGTACGTGTTCCCGCCGTCAAAGATATTCCAATTGAAAGTGGCGCCGAAGAACCAGCCCTGCATGGTGTCGTTGAAATTGGTGCTCTCGGGATTGTTGCGCTGTTCGCCGCCGCCATTGAACAGCAGGGTCGGTTGATAACCGGCGGCGGCAATGCGGATCGCCTCGATCTCGCTCAAAATGTTCAGGCGCTGCTCCTTGAGCAACCCGCGTTCCGCCTTGGCCGACCGTACCCCCTCTTCGTTCGAGAAATCCTGCGGATGGTAATCCAGATTGCCGATTAGCTTGATCGGCGTTTTTTTCTGCTCGCTCGGGCCGTACTCGATGCCCACATCCCGCGCCAGCCCGACGTAGGCCAAACTGAAATTGTTGTTGGCCGCGATGACCGCCGGACGCTGGTTGGCCACCGCCACGCTCGCCTGCAGCACGTCAAAGCGGGGCACGGTCCCGGCCGCAAACCGGTTTTGCTGGTCTTGCAACTGCGCCTGCAGCAACTGGAGGTTTTCCTGGTTAATCTTGATCAGCGCCTCGTCGACCAGCACCGTGTAAAAGTCCGTTTTGACCTGATTAACGGTCGTATCCACCGTCTCCCGCAACGCATAGTACTGGGCATCGCGCAAAAAACGCGCCTGGCGGATCTGCGGCGGGATGTGCGCGTCGTAGAGCGTCTGTTGAACCTGAATGGTGATGTCGTAATTCTTGTCCGGGATACCCTGGGCCGAAAGCAGGCCACCCGCTGCGCCGCTCGCCCCCGCGCCGCTTGCGCCGCCGGTACTGCCACCCAGAATCTGGTTGAAGATACTGCTCAGATTGACCGCCGTACCGTTGTTGAGCGGCACTCCGCTGGCAGTCGTCGGCTCGACATAGATGGGATTGCCACCGAAAGACCCGACGCTGGAAGACGTCGATTCGAGCAGCGAATTTTCCACCTGGTTGAACGTACCGGTCGCCACGAGGTGCGGGATAGCCGCTGCCCGCACTTGAATCAGCAACCCCTTGGTGCGCTGGATCTCCTGCAAGTTGCGCAGGATGTTCGGGTTGCGGTGCAGCGCGAGATCCACGGCATCGTCGAGCGTTAGGTGGCTGAGGCGCTGCGCGAGCAGGTCCTGATTGAGCAGATGGTGCTCTGGCGCGTCTCCCCCCAGCAACGGCACGACCGCGGCATTGCAAAACAGCAAACTGGCGGTCGCTGCAAGCGCGGCCCGGAAACAACGTGTCTTCATTTGGTCGCCGCCTTTATTATCAGGAGACTCCCGTATGTCAACGTGCCCTTTGTCTCCGGCAATCCCCTGCGGCGCCGCTGGCTTTGCACCTTGCGCCCGCGCAAAATTCACCAGCCCCAAAGGTAAGCCGTGACCGGTTCCCCCGCCGCCACCCGCGACTCCGCCGCGACCCGGACCAATGCGTTGCCCCGGCTCAACCCAAACAACGCGTGCGATTCCTGCCGGCCCACGGGGGTGAACGCGCCGCGGCCATCCAGCACCCCGCGCAGGTAGTGCGGCCGCGCGCCCCGCTGCACGAGCTCCGCCGTGGTCACCGCCTGGAACGCGGGCAAGCCCTGCGCATCTTCCGCCGCACCCATCAGCTTGAGGATGGCCGGGCGCACGAAGAGCAGGAACGTCACAAAAGCCGAGACCGGGTTCCCCGGCAGCCCGAAGACGTGCGCGCCTGCCCCTTCGCTGGCTTCCCCCGCCGCGGGGCCGCGCTTTCGTCCATAAAGGAAGGGCTTGCCCGGCTGGAGGCGCACCCGCCACAAATCCAGTGCCACGCCCAGAGCCGCCAACGACGTCTTGACCAAATCCCGCTCACCGACCGAGACGCCGCCGGCCACCACGAGCGCGTCGTGACCGGTCAATCCGCGGGCTAGTTTTTCCTCGAGCTCCCGGGGTTCGTCGCGGGCGCGTTCCAGCAGCGTGACCTCCGCTCCCAGCGACAGCGCGAGCGAGGCGAGCAGGACGCTGTTGCTCTCGTAAATCTCGCCCGGGGCGAGCGGCGCGCCCGCCGGCCGCAACTCGTCGCCCGTGGCCAGGATCGCCACGCGCGCGGCGCGACCCACCTCGACCGTAGCC
>CAXUFU010000294.1:0-3460 GCA_964250275.1 uncultured Chthoniobacterales bacterium
GCGCAGAGTTAGTTATCGTAGGGGGATTGTCGACTCAAAAACTTTGGAGCCAGCACGGCGCATGGGGCAGCAGCGCCCGCCGGTTTCCGGCCAGGTTTGCATCAGGTGTACTTGAGGACTTCTTCAATCGTCGTATCGCCATCGTAGATGCTGCGCAATCCATCCTCCCGGAGTGTGATCATGCCCAATTCCACGGCCTTTTGCTTGATGACGATGGAAGGCGCCCGCTGGTTGACCAGTTCCCGGATCGGGTCGGTTAGTTCCAGCAACTCGTAAATGCCTTTGCGGCCCTTGTAGCCGGTGTGATTGCACACATCGCAACCCGTGCCGTAGTAGAAATTCTTGTCGCCGATTTCATGCGGCGACAGGCCCATTTGCAGCAACAACTCCTCCTTTGGCTCGTAAGCCGTGCGGCAACTCGTGCAGATGCGCCGGATCAGCCGTTGCGCGAGCACCGCCTCTAGACTGGAAGAGATCAGGAACGGTTCGACGCCCATGTCGATCAGCCGGGTCACCGCCCCGGCGGAGTCGTTCGTGTGCAGTGTGGTGAAGACCAGATGGCCGGTCAGCGAGGCCTGGATGGCAATCTGCGCCGTCTCCAGGTCGCGCGTCTCTCCCACCATGATCCGATCCGGATCCTGCCGCAAAAAGGCGCGCAGCACCCGGCCGAAATTGAGGCCGATCCCCTCGTTGATCGGGACCTGGATCAAGCCCTCGATGTCATACTCAACCGGGTCTTCCGCCGTCAGCAGTTTGCTTTCGACCGTGTTGATCTTACGCAGGCACGCGTACAAGGTCGTAGTCTTGCCCGAGCCGGTCGGCCCGGTGACAATGAAAATACCGTTGGGCTTTTCGATGGTCCGAATCAGGAAATTGTAGATGTACGGCGGCATCCCCAGCGCCTCGAGATCGAGATTGACTGAACTGCGATCCAGCACGCGCAACACGACACTCTCCCCATACTGGGTCGGCAAGGTCGAGACGCGCAGGTCCACCGCACGATCGGCGATATTGCGTTGGATCCGGCCATCCTGGGGCAGACGCCGCTCGGCGATGTTCAAGTTCGCCATGACTTTGACGCGCGAGATCACGGGCAGCGCCAGGTGCCGCGGCGGCGGCGCCATCTCGTAGAGCGCGCCGTCCACCCGGTAGCGGATTTTGAACTCGTATTCGAAGGGCTCGAAATGGATGTCACTGGCCCGGTCCTGAATCGCCTGGTAGAGAATCAGATCGACGAAACGGATGATTGGCGCCGCGTTCGCTTCGTTGGCGATGTTCGCCACATCCGGACCGCCGTCTCCGTAGCTCGTGCCGATCTGCCCGAGTTCCTTGAGCAACTCGTCCATGTTCGCCATGTCCGCGCCGTAATATTGGCGCAAGCGTTCCTCGATTTGATAGGTCGGGGCGACGATGGGTTGAATGTCCCGGCCCAAAGCAAAGCGCAAATCTTCGACCACCTGCGAGTCGAGCGGATCGAGCAAGGCCGTCAGGATGGTTTCGCCAGACTGGCCGATGGGCAACGCGCCGTGCAACCGGGCGGTGCCCCCCGGGATCAACCGCTGCACCTCGACCGGGATTTCGCGCTCGCCCAGATTGACGTAGTCCGCGCCGATGCTATCGGCCAGCGTCTGGTAGTATTGGTCCTCGGTCGCGATCTCAAAGTCCGACAAAGCCTGCGGCAGGCTTTTGCCGGAGTTGCCGATTTCCGAGAGGATGTCTTCGACCTGCGAGCGTTGCAAAAGGCCCTGATCGATCAGGAGGTCGAGGATCTGCTGGTCGGTGGTCATGGGGTTCTGGGGGTGAGAGGGAGAGAGGTAAAAGCGCGGGCTTGGCAAAACGCTACCGGCGCGCCAGCGACGGCTCGGGCGCCTCCTGGTTCAGGAGCTGGTTGGCGATCGCGACATCCTGCGCCCGGGCCAGCACTTCGTTGCGGCCAATCAAGCCGCGATGATAGAGCTCGGACATACTGGCTTCGAGCGAGAGCATGCCAAACTTGTGTCCCGTATGGATGTCGTTGGAAATGCGGTACGTCTTGTTGTCGCGGATGAGGGAAGCCACCGAAGCATTGTTGATCATCAACTCAAAAGCCGCCACCCGGCCGCGGCCGCTCTTGCGCGGGATGAGCACCTGACTAAGCACCGCCTTGAGGTTCCCGGCCAGTTGGATGCGGATCTGCTCCTGTTGGTTGGACGGGAATGAGTCCACGATGCGGTCGACCGTCCGGGACGCGCCCGTCGTGTGCAACGTGCTGAAAACGAGGTGCCCCGTTTCGGCGGCGGTGATCGCCGCTTCCATCGTCTCCAGGTCGCGCATCTCTCCGACCAAAATCACGTCCGGATCTTGCCGCAGCACCCGCTTGAGCGCCTCGCTGAAAGTCGGCACATCCACGCCGACCTCCCGCTGGTTGACGACGCTCTTCTTGTGCTCGTGAAAATACTCGATCGGATCTTCCACCGTGATGATGTGCATGCGGGACGTCTCGTTGATGACGTTGAGCATGCTGGCCAGCGACGTCGATTTGCCGGAGCCGGTTGGGCCCGTCACCAGGATCAGACCGCGCGGCAGCCGAATGAGTTCCGCCATGGCGGGCGGCAACCCGATTTCTTCCATGGTCAAAAGCTTTTTTGGGATCAAGCGGGCCACCATCCCGATCGATCCCTTCTGCAAGAACAAGCTGACGCGAAACCGCGCGTCATCGCGGAACATGAGGCCGAAATCCGCGCCGCCGTCTTCAAACAGGCGCTTGATGTGAGTGTCCTTGGCGATCCCGCGCGCGAGCTCCTCGGTATCGGCGGGCGTGAGAACCGGCAGATCGAGCTTTACCATCTGCCCGTCCAAACGGATCGCCGGCGGGGACCCGGCGGTGATGTGCAGATCCGAACTGCCCTCGTCGAGAACCAGCCGGAGCAAATCGTCGATGGGGGTCATCGGGCTGGAAACTGGTTGCAGAAACGCCTAGTACGCGTCGCCCATGGTCGCGCTGACGACCTCTTCGGCCGTGGTCATGCCGGAGAGCACCTTGCGGATGCCGTCTTCCCGCAGGGTGCGCATGCCGAGCTGCCGGGCACGTTGGCGGAGCTGCAAAGTGGAGAGCCGGTCGTTGACCATGAACCGCACCTCGTCGTTGATTTCAAATATCTCGAAAATGCCCATCCGGCCGCGGTAGCCTTTGTGCCGGCAATTATCGCAGCCCACGGCCGACATGATGTGCGCACTCTCGAGCTGGCTTTGCTCCAGGCGCAACGCCTCCAACTCGCTGTCCGACAGGGTCCCGGGCTGCTTGCAGTTATTACACAGTTTACGCACCAGCCGCTGGGCCATGATTGCCCGGATCGATGTCGCCACCAGGAAGGGCTTGACGCCCATATCGACCAGGCGCGCCACCGCCGCCGGCGCGTCATTGGTGTGCAGTGTGCTAAAAACGAGGTGTCCCGTGAGACTGGCGTTAATGGCGATGGAC
>CAXUFU010000294.1:3470-4399 GCA_964250275.1 uncultured Chthoniobacterales bacterium
AATCGCGGATCTCACCGATCATGATGATGTTCGGCGCCTGGCGCAGCATGGAGCGCAAGGCCGCCGGGAACGTCATACCTATATCCGCGTTTACCTGAACCTGGTTAATGCCGGACATCTGGTACTCGACCGGGTCTTCGACCGTGATGATCTTGCGGTCCGGCCGGTTGATGTAGTTCAAGCACGCGTAGAGGGTCGTCGTCTTGCCTGAGCCGGTCGGGCCCGTGACCAGCAGGATGCCGTCGGGCAAAAGGATCATGCGCTCGAACATCGCCTGGTCGTCGGTCAGGAAGCCGAGTTCCGGCAGACCCAGCGTCAGGCTGGACTTGTCCAGGATGCGCATGACGACGCTTTCCCCGTGGTTGGTAGGAATCGTCGAAACGCGCAGGTCGATGGTGTTCTTGCCCATCTTGACCTGGATGCGTCCGTCCTGCGGCAAGCGCTTTTCCGCGATGCTCATCGTGCCGCTCATGATCTTGAGGCGGCTGACGATGGCAGACTGCAATTTCTTGGGCGGATTTTGCATCTCCTGCAGCACGCCGTCGACGCGGAAGCGGATGCGGAAGCGTTTCTCCAGCGGCTCGAGATGAATGTCGCTGGCGCGCATCTTGTACGCCTCGAGCAACAACAGAGACACCAGTTTGATGATGGCCGAATCGCCGGTGCTCGTCTCTTCCTGCAAGCCGGTGTTGAGGTCCATCCCCTCCACCTCACCCCGGCCCAGGCCCCCCATGAGGATATCGCCCGCTTCCTCGGCGCTGCCGTAGTATTTGATCAGCGCCTGGTTGATCTGCTCGGGCGTCGCGCAGACCGTCTCGATCTCTCGCTTGAGCAGAAAGCGCAGATTATCGAGCGTATCGAAATTCAGCGGATCGCTGATTGCCACGAGCAAAACGCCGTCGTTGAGGGCGACCGGGACGGCCTTGTAG
>CAXUFU010000295.1:0-4388 GCA_964250275.1 uncultured Chthoniobacterales bacterium
GAGAATCTCGGCCGCGAGGCCGCGCTCGACGGCGCCGCCGCGCGCCGCGCCCCCGGGTTTTGCCTCACTTTCGACGACGGCTTTCGCAACGTCTTCGAGCATGCCCTGCCGGTCCTGGAGCGTTATCGGCTGCGGGCGATCCAATTCATCGTGGCGGGACGGATCGGCGGCCAGGACACTTGGGACCACGCCATCGGCGAGCCGCCGCAAGCGCTCATGAGCGAGCCAGAGATACGCGCCTGGGTCAGCGCGGGGCAGGAAATCGGCGCGCACACGATGAACCATCCGCGGTTGACGCACCTGGCGCCCGCGGAGGCACGCGCCGAGATTTTCGACAGCAAAAAAACGCTGGAGGACCAGTTTGGGGCGCCCATCCAGTACTTTTGTTATCCGTACGGCGACTACAACGCGGCGGTCCGGGATTGGGTCGGCGAGGCGGGCTATTCGGCCGCGGTGACGATCGAGCCGGGCATCAACGATCCGGCAGTCGATCCGTTGCGGCTGCGGCGGTTTACGGCGTCGCAACGGCCTGGGATGATCGAGTGGCCGGGCCGGCTGGCGCGGGCGTGGAGGAGGCGCCGGAACGTCCGATGAAGATCGTGCTCGCCACACATGCCTTTTATCCGAGCATCGGCGGCCTGGAGACGGTGGCGCGCATCCTGGCGCAGGAGTTTCAACGCCAGGGCCACGAAGTGAAGCTCATCGCCCAAACGCCGGCTCCCGGGCGGACGCCCGCGGAAGACGAGCGGGAGTTCGGCTATCCGGTGCTCCGCCGGCCGGGTTGGGGCACGATGTTGCGGCTGGTTTTCTGGAGCGACATCTATTTCCAAAACAACATCAGCCTGCGTTCGCTGTGGCCGGTGATCCTGATCCGGCGCCGCTGGGTAGTCTCGCATCAGACCTGGCTGACACGGGTCGATGGCAGGATCGGCTGGCAGGATCGACTCAAAAAATTCGCCATTCGCTTCGGGTCGCCCATCGCCATCAGCAAGGCCGTCGCGGCGCCGTTGCCGGTGGCGGCCACGTTGATCGGCAATCCGTATCAGGACGATCTGTTCCGGTTGCTGCCGGGAGTGGCGCGGGACCGGGATCTCGTTTTCATGGCGCGCCTGGTCTCGGATAAAGGCGGCGACGTGACGCTGGCCGCGCTGGCGAAGCTCAAGGAGCAGGGGTTGACCCCCTCGCTGACGATTGTCGGTGACGGGCCCGAGCGGGCCAACCTGGAAGAGATGTGCGCCCGGCTCGGTTTGGAGAGCCAGGTGACATTCACCGGCATGCAAACGGGAGAAACGCTGGTGCGGATTTTGAATGCGCACCGGATCATGCTGGTGCCCTCGCGGCTGGCGGAGCCGTTCGGCGTGGTGGCCCTGGAGGGAATCGCGTGCGGCTGTGCGCTGGTGGGTTCGGAGCAGGGGGGGCTGGCGGAAGCGATCGGGCCCTGCGGACTCACCTTTCCCAATGGCGACGCGGATGCCATGGCCGCGTGCGTGCGCCGGTTACTGGAGGACGAGACGCTTTGTGCGGAGTTGCGCAGCCACGCGGAGCGACACTTGCTTAAGCACACTCCGGCCCATATCGCGGCCGCCTATCTGGAGGTCTTCGAGCGCGTCCGACAATGATTTTGATGTCCCATCCCCTTGGCAACGCCAACGTGCGCAACGCCGCCCTGGCGCTGAGCGACGCCGGCTTATTGGAGGAACTCTGGACCTGCCTGCAATGGCGGCCCGGCCATTTTCTCGAGCGCATGATCCCGCCGCGCTTCCGGCGCGAGTTGAGCCGGCGCAGTTTTCCGGTCACGATCCGCGGCCGCGTGCACACGGCGCCCTGGCGCGAGGCCGGCCGGTTGCTGGCCAGCCAACTGCCGGGCGGCGCCTGGCTCACGCGCCATGAGGCCGGCTGGTGCAGCGTGGACGCCGTTTTCCGGGCGCTCGATCTGCGCGTGGCGCGGCGGGCGGAAACTCTGTTGCGCCAGCGCGCCCCGCTCACGGGTGTGTACGGATATGAAGACGCCGCGGCTGCGACCTTCAAAGTGGCGGGGCAAACCGGCCAGGCGCGCATTTACGATCTGCCCATCGGCTACTGGCGAACGGGCCAGGCGATCTTTGCCGAAGAAGCGGCGCGCTCGCCGGAATGGGCGCCGACCTTGACCGGCCGGAGCGACAGCGCGGCGAAGCTGGCCCGCAAAGACGAGGAATTGCAAATGGCGGATGCCGTCATCGTGGCCAGCAGTTTCACGCGCCAGACGCTGTTGACGGCACCCGCCTTCCGCGCGCCGGTGCACGTGATCCCGTACGGGGCGCCGCCAGCGACGGTTACGTCGTCCGAAGAGGCGGCCGGTCTGGCGCCCGGGCGCAAGCTGCGGGTCCTTTTCGCGGGTTCGCTGGGCCAACGCAAGGGGTTGTCGTACCTGTTGGCGGCGATCCGGCCGCTGGCAGCTCACGTCGAGCTGACGCTCCTGGGCGGCAAAACGGCGGAAGGTTGTGCGCCGCTGGAGGCGGCGGTGCGCCGGCACAGGTGGCTGCCCAGTCTGCCGCACGCGGAGGTGCTGGCGGAAATGGCGCGGCACGACGTACTGGTTTTCCCCTCGCTCTTTGAAGGATTCGGGCTGGTCATCCTGGAAGCCATGTCTCGCGGGCTGCCGGTGATCGCCACGGCGCATACCGCGGCCCCGGACTTGATCTCGGACGGGGTGGAAGGCTTCATCGTCCCCATCCGTTCGCCGGCCGCGATCACCGAAAAACTGGAACTGCTCTTGCGCCAGCCGGGACTCTTGGCCGAGATGAAATATGCGGCGCGCCGGAAGGCGGAAGCGCTAACTTGGCAGACGTATCGCGCGCGGCTGGCTGCAGTCGTGAGGCAGACGTTACGCAAACCCGCCGGCCCATCCTGATCATGCCCGCTTTGCATCCAGTGACCCGCCCGGCACCGGTCGCCACGCCGGAGCTGGGGGCGGAAGAGCCAGATCTGCGGTTTTTGCGCCGGCTGATCCTGTTCTATTTTCTGCTCTGGATTTTCGAGGGCGCCTTGCGGAAGTGGATTTTGCCGGGGTTGGCCAATCCGCTGTTGGTGGTGCGAGATCCGTTTTTGCTCTTGATCTACGCGCTCGCCTTTTCCAAAGGCGTGTTCCCGAAAAATCCGCTGACTTTTTGGATTGCGGCCTTGGGGCTGATCGCGTTTTTGGCTTCATTTGCGTCCACGGACACGCCGGTGCTGGTGGAGCTTTACGGCTTGCGAGCCGGTTACCTGCATCTGCCGCTCATCTTCGTGATCGGCGCGGTCTTCGACGAGGGGGACATCAAGTGGATCGGCAAGTGGACGCTGCTGCTGGGGCTGCCCATGGCGCTGCTGGTCCTCCTGCAATTCAAGGCGCGGGATAACTCCTGGCTGAACGTGGGCGCGGGCGGCGCGGGCACCATGATCGAATCGGCCTTCGGGCATATCCGGCCTTCCGGCACGTTCTCGTTTACCAATGGGCTGACCGGGTTCACGGCCTTGATCGCGGCGTTTTTTCTTTACCACCTGCTGGAAAAGCGGGTCTATCCGCGACTGCTCTGGCTGGCCACGGCGCCAGTGCTGATCGTCTTGATCGTCCTCTCGGGCAGCCGCACGGCGGTCGGCACGCTGGCGCTGATCGTCGGCACGGTGTTGTTGATCAGCGCGTTGCAGCCGCGCTACGCGGAATCCGCCATCAAGCTGGTGGCGCTGGCCGGCCTTTGCGCCCTGGTGCTCGGATCGTTCGCGATTTTCAAGGAAGGGCTCAACGTGTTCTCCTATCGCTTCGGCAGCGCCACCAACGTGCAGAACGGTTTCGTGGCGCGCTTTTTTACCTCGTTCTTCGAGCCGCTCGACGTCATCAAGGATTCGAAGCTGTTCGGCCTGGGCCTGGGCCGCGGCACGAACGTCGCGGCGGGGCTGACGACCGGCAAGCGCGAGTTCATGCTGGCGGAAGGAGACACCGCGCGCGTCCTGCTGGAGAGCGGTCCGGTGATCGGTTCCGCCTATCTTCTGCTGCGCCTGGCGATCACGGTCTACCTGGGTTGGGTTTGCCTGCGGAGTGTCCAACAACGTGGGCGCACGCTGCCGCTGCTGCTGTTTGCCGGGTGCTTCAACGATATCCTCCAAGGCCAGTTCAGCCAGCCGACGGAGCTGGGCTATGCCACCATCGCCGGCGGACTCTGCCTGGCGGCCAATCGGCCGGCGCGCGTCGTGGAGCCGGTCGAAGAAGAGGCGCTGGCAAGCGTCTCCACGCCGCCCGGAAGCGAGAGCGGGGGCCGGCAACCGTTGGCCGGATCCATGCCACCGTTCCAGCCGCGCGATCGCCCGCCTACCTCCCGGGGGCGGCCGCAGCCGAACGACGCGCAGAACCCGCCGCTGGAGCCGAACGTCGG
>CAXUFU010000296.1:0-4078 GCA_964250275.1 uncultured Chthoniobacterales bacterium
GCCCTTGACCTGCAGCAGCTCGCCGCCGGCCACCCGTCCGCAGGCGCCGACGATGGCGTCACAAGGACTGACGATCACCGCCGGGTCCGGGTCGATCGGGCGGGCATCGTCCTTCAACTCGCGGATGAAGCAATCGCGCAGGCTGGTGAAGCGGCTTTTCTTCGCTTCACCCAGGTCGAGATCGCAAAACAGGCGCCAGACACCGATGGAAAGATCGCGCACCAGCGGCTGCTCGATCCGGCTAAACCAGCCCATGAAGCGGGTCGCCAGGCGCCGGGGCAGGCGATTGGTCAACGTGAAGTTCAGGCCCTCGTGATGCGAAATTGTCGCGATGAAGGATCGGAGGCTCATGCTACGCTACGTGTTCCCGGCTGGTAATTGAAACCATGGATAAACGATCTGCGCATCTTGCCTGGGCCGGGATGGGAGTCGCGGCCCTGGTAGCCGGCCTCACCAAGGCCAAGCCGCGGCTGGAACTGTCGCGCGCGAAACATCGTTCGCTGACGGGCCACGCGCGCATGTCGCGGCGGGTGGCTTCCTGGGTGCCCTACTATGAGTTCGGACCGGACGAGTTTTTCCGCTCCGACGGCGCTCCCGACGAGATCGCAGCGCGCCGGGAGAGCGGCTTTTACCGGCTGGCGGATCTTTATGGCAAGCGGTTCGCCGAGACCCGCCGGCTGAGCGCGGTAGCGAGCGCGGGCATCTCCGATCTGCAGTTTACCAACGCTTACCGCGTCCCATTTCCCTACCGGAAGCTGGTCGACGAACATCTGCGCGCCGGCTCGTTTTTGGCGGCGTCGGAGGGTGTGATGCTCACCGACCTCGATGGCAATCGCTTCTACGATCTCGCCGGTTCCTACGGCGTAAACCTCTTCGGCTACGATTTTTATAAATCGTGCATCGAGCAGGGGTACGAGCGCGTGCGGGCGCTGGGGCCGGTCCTGGGCGCTTATCATCCAGTGGTAGCGGCTAACGTCGCGCGGTTGCAGAAGATTTCCGGCCTGGATGAGGTGTCGTTCCACATGTCGGGCACGGAGGCCGTCATGCAGGCGGTGCGGCTGGCCCGTTATCATACCGGCCGCAGCCACCTGGTGCGTTTTTGCGGAGCGTATCACGGCTGGTGGGGCGACGTGCAACCTGGCGTGGGCAATCCGTCGCCGGCCCCGGAGACTTACACCCTGGCCGAGATGTCCGCGGCGACTTTGCGCGTGCTGCACACCCGGCGCGATATCGCCTGCGTGCTGGTCAACCCCTTGCAGGCCCTGCATCCAAACGCGCCCGCGCCCGCCGATTCCTCGCTGGTCGACAGCGGGCGCCAAGCCCATTTTGACCGGGCCGCGTACCAGGCGTGGCTGCAAGACCTGCGCGCGGTTTGTACCGAACGCGGCATCGTCCTGATCTTCCTCGTGGATGCCCTGGGCTCCCGGGTGGCGCCAGGCGGGGCGCAAGAATACTTCGGCGTCCGGGCCGACCTCGTGACCTACGGGAAAACGCTGGGCGGCGGGTTGCCCATCGGTGTCCTTTGCGGCCGCCGGGCGCTCATGAAACGCTATCGGGAGGACCGGCCGGCCGACATCTGCTTTGCCCGCGGCACCTTCAATTCTCATCCGAGCGTGATGGGCGCGATGGCGGAATTTTTAGAGCGCCTGGAGACCCCCGAGATCCGGGCGTTGTACGAGGACCTCGACGCGCGCTGGGACGAGCGAGCGCGGACGCTCAACCAGCGCCTGGCGCAAGACGGCTTACCGGTCCAAATCGCCAACCTGTCCAGCGTCTGGACCGTTTGTTACACGGTGCCCTCGCGGTACAATTGGATGCTGCAGTACTATCTGCGGGCAGAAGGTCTCGCGCTGAGTTGGATCGGCACCGGCCGGCTCATTTTCAGCCTGAACTATACGGAAGCGGATTTCGCGCAGGTCGCGGACCGGTTCGTAGCCGCCGCCCATGCGATGCAGGACGACGGCTGGTGGTGGGTGGACGCCGCCAGCACGCCGCGGCCGCCGATCAAACGCCAGATACTGCGGGAGATGCTGACCCATCTGCTGCGGCCTCGCCCATAGTACCCGGCTGCTCCGCTGCTGCCGGCCCGGCTTCGTGCTGCACGTGGTGCATGGGATCGATCAGCTCACCGCGCAACAGGTGCAACGGGGCCGCATGGTAGAGTTTGATATCGTGGAACGGGTCTGTGACGATCTTGGTCATCCAGGCCAGACCGGTCCGGACGTCCTTGATGAAGAAGAGGTGAATGGTGCGGAAAAGCAGCCCGCCCACGCCGATGACCAGCCACATCAAGGCAACATCGTTCACGAACGCCGTGAGCCCGTGGTGGGGCCGGAAAATTCCAAAGAGGGTCGGGCTGACAAAGAGCAGGAGCGGCGACAAGGCCCAAATAGACATGAGCACGATCTTACGCTGAAGATTGTAGCCGACCTTGATCTCTTCCTTATGATCGTGGCTCGCTTCGTTTACCTGATCGTAATCGCGCGGCTCAAAAAAGAAGTGGCCGATCTGGCGGCTGGTCATGCCGAAGAGCCAGGCCAGCAGCACGGCGATGACGGGACTCTTGAACACCACGCAATAGGCGCAGACAAAGCTGGCCGCGCTCAACAGATGGAGCGTTTGGTTGATGCGGCTGTGGTGATAGTACCGGTGGTCGTCCCAGCGCTGCTCTTTGAGGGTGGCGAGAAAGCTTTCCATGAAGGGGTCTGTGCTAGTTAGTTGAGGAGTTGAGTTTGGGCGACGCGCTCGGCGGCTGCCGCGACCGGCGCTTTGCCGAAACGGATGACGGAGAAGTGGCCGAACGGCGGCACCGGCAGGCGCTCGAGCAATTGCATCTCATGCGAGCTATCGGCCAGCCAGGAGTCGAAGCGGCTCCAGGGAAAATCGGAGCGCCAGCCGAAACGGCTGGCAACGGGTTGGAACAGGCGCTCGAAGGCCCGCCGCGGCCCGCCGTCGGCGCCAATCCGGTTGAGCAGCACGATCTCGCCGCCGGGCTTGAGGACCCGGGCAAATTCCTCCAGGGCTTTCTCCGGATGAGGC
Source organism: uncultured Chthoniobacterales bacterium (assembly GCA_964250275.1). GTDB lineage: Bacteria > Verrucomicrobiota > Verrucomicrobiia > Chthoniobacterales > SZAS-18 > CAXUFU01. Next base: position 3,040 of record CAXUFU010000296.1, read on the forward strand.
ACCGTATTCACCACGCACTGCGCGGATACGACATCGAAGGAGCTATCCGGAAAATCGAGTTGTTCGGCATCCATGATGGCGAGATCCTCGACATGGCTCAGGCCCCCATTGGCGACCCGCTCCCGCGCCTTGACTAACATCTGCTCGGAGAGATCGACGCCGACGACCTGGTTGCGGCCGGAATAGTAGGGGAGAGAAAGGCCCGTCCCCACACCGACCTCGAGGATGCGCCCACCAATGCGCTCGCCCGCCGCGACCGCCGCCCGCCGACCCCGCTCAAAGACGCTGCCGAAAACAAAATCATAAAACGGTGCCCAACGCGCGTAGACCTTTTCGACCGCACTCTTATCAATGTCAGTGGTTGCCATGGTGTCGGATGTCTGCTTCTGGGAACTCTGCTTTTGTCTTTGGCTAGTCTGAATGCCCCGGGCGTGATGAAAGGCCGCCTGGCGGCGCGATGTAACGTTTGTTTTGGCTCCGCGATCAATCTCCTTGCGAAGTGGCTTCCAGTACCTGCCGCAAAAAGAAGCCGCCGATGAATGCTGCCAGAACGACAGTGCCCAGTGAGCCAGTGCCCAAGGCTAGGTAGAAAGCCACCGCGATGCTGCCGTTCTTGAGCCAGGCGGCCAGACCCCAAAGCCACGGCCGGATTGGCCGGCCCGAACCCGCCGCGGGTCGCCGCAGCTCACCGGAGGTTAGTAAACCTTTATTCATGCCGGCCGGAGACGCCCCGTAAGAAAAAGGGAAAGCGGGAACACTACTCATTGCGACGAGCGATCCGTGAGGACGAGCATGGCTCTAAGGGTGCGCTACGAGGTGATACGGAATCGCCGGATGCTCTGTTCGGCTGCCTCTGCCGGCATGCCTACAGCAAGCCTACGCTCCAGCAAGAGCGACCGCCAATCCAAGCCAAACGCGTGACTTTATCGTAACGTTTGCGGTTCCACAGTACGCGCAAGGTGACGATTTCGCCGCGTCGCCACGCGGTCGTTCCGGTTGTAGGGCGGGCGCTTCGCCTGCCGGTACAGCGCTATACTTG
>CAXUFU010000296.1:4088-4341 GCA_964250275.1 uncultured Chthoniobacterales bacterium
GGCGTGTTGGGGGGGGGGGCTGCGCCGGGGCTCATGGCTTTATTTGGGCGCGCCCCCCCCCCCCGCCCTACAATTCGGAGGCCGCTCTAGCCGTCGAAGGTGGTCTTCAACCCACCCGCACAATCCTCTAAACTACTACTCGCAAGAACTCGGAGCATCCTACTCTTTCAAGAGGACCGCTGCGCGGGTGACATTACCTGTGGCCACCGCCGCCGCCGCCAGCGTGACCGCCGCCGCCCCCTCCACCAAAACC
>CAXUFU010000297.1:0-4306 GCA_964250275.1 uncultured Chthoniobacterales bacterium
CTCCCCCTGCAATACCCCCCGTTTGGGGGGGCCGGGGGCCCCACCCCCCCCCCCAAACCCCGGGGCCCCGGCCCCCAACCGGGCCCGCCCTACAGTCCGGAATCAGAATTGACGCTGAGCTGCGAGGTACTACCCTCTTTGCCACATGCGCGCGGAAGTCGAAGCCCTTTTAGTCCTCCAAGATCGCGATCAGAAGATCGCCAGCCTCAAACATCAGCAAGCGGCCGGGCCAAGAGAAAAGCACAGCCTGGAAACGCGCCTCGCCGCCGCGCGCGAGACCGTTGAGGCCGCCAGAGCGCGCGTCCGGGAAAACGAGGTCGAGCGGCGCAAGCTCGAACTCGAGGTTGAGGGTAAACGCACGGCCATTTCCCGATTCAAGACGCAGCAGCAACAGACGCGGAAGAACGACGAGTTCCAGGCTCTCACGAGCGAAATCGCGCACGCCGAGGACGGCATTCACGCGCTGGAAGACCGTGAGTTGCTGCTGATGGAACAGGCCGAAGAACTCCAGCGCGCCGCGGCTGCCACCGAAACCGAGGCCGCTCGAGCACAGGCGTCGATCCGGGAGCAGTTGGCGCGGCTGGAGGAAACCAGCGCCGCCACCGTCCGGAGGCTTCAGGAACTCGAGAGCGACCACGCTCAGCTCGCGGGGAAAGTCGATCCCGACGCGCTCTATTTGTACGAACGCCTTTTCGCCAAAAAGGGCGATGCCGCCGTAGTACCGCTCGAACACGAAATCTGCGGTGGCTGCCACATGAAAGTTCCCACGCAAGTGGCTTCCCAGGTGCGCGGAGATCAGGCGCTCACCCAGTGTCCAAACTGCGGACGCATCCTTTATCGGGTGCTGTAAGGTTGGGGTGCCGGGACGATCGCTCTTCTGCGCGGTGCAACCGCGGCACGGCAGCACGGCGCCTTCGGCTGTTTTCAGAACGTCAGATTTCTTCCCTTTGGAGCCGGCAACTCTGTGGTAGAATCCAGCTCCCATGACTCGCATCGTCGGCATCGAAACCGAATACGGCTGTTTGGTCTCCGACGATAAGGCCCATGGCGGCTCCGACGCCTGGCCTACGCGGGTCAAAAACTACCTGTTCAAGAAAGCGAACGTTGGCAGCATCGACCTGCATTATCGCGATTACGAAGAACCGCCCGGCAATGGCGGCTTCCTCCTCAACGGCGGGCGCCTCTACCTGGACATGGGCCATCTGGAGTACTCGTCGCCAGAGTGCCTGGATTTGCGAGACATGGTCGCCTATGACCTCGCGGGTGACGCCCTGCTGCAAACCGGGCTGGAGGGCCTTGGCGTGACGGACCAGGTTTCCTTTCTCAAAAACAACATTGACCATTACACCGGCGCCACCTTCGGCTGTCATGAGAATTACCTCATGAAGCGGGAGGCGCAATTTACGCCCGAGAGCCTCGGCTCCTTGCTCTCGTTTCTCGCCACGCGCCAAATTTTCACGGGTGCCGGCCGCGTGGGCCAGGCAAACCCGCTGGCCTTCGATTTTGAGTTGCCCAGCGCGGAAGGCGCCATCGATTTTCAGCTCAGCCAGCGCGCCGACCACATCGTCAACGACATCTACCAGTGGGTGCAGTTCAACCGCGCCATCATTAACGCGCGCGATGAGCCGCTGGCGGATTACCGTAAGTACCGCCGGCTGCACCTGCTCATCGGCGACTCGAACATGAGCCCGTTTGCCACGGCCTTGAAGGTCGGCACCACCGCTTGCGTGCTCACGCTGCTGGAGCGGGAACTGATGCCGCTCGACGTCATTCTGCACGATGCCGTGCAATCGACGCGGGATATTTCCCGGGACCAATCGCGGCGCTGGATCGTGCGCCTGGAAAACGGCCAGACCTGCGATGCGCTCGACGTGCAGTACCGCTTTTTAGGCCTCGCGCAGAAGCATCTCTCCGGCGCTGACGAAGAGACGGATTGGCTGATCGAGCGCTGGGGCTTCACCCTGGACGCCATCCGCAACAAGCCCGAGGCATTGATCGGCGGAGTCGATTGGATTTCCAAGAAGTGGCTCCTGGAAGCGTTTCGCGAGTCAGAGGGGCTCTCGTGGCAGGATCCGTGGCTGCAGAGTCTGGACCTCGAATACCACAACATCAATCCCGCCAAGGGTCTGTTCTTCGCGCTGCAGCCGGCCAAGGCGATCGGCGAGTTTAACGCCAGTGTCCGCTCCGCCCACGCGATGCGCCATCCACCGGCCAACACGCGCGCGCGGGGCCGCTCCCAGGCGGTGAGTTACTTTCAGAAGAGCAGCCAGTCGTACATCATCAACTGGGATTCGGTTTCGTGCGAAAACCAGAGCCATTTTCCGATGGCAGACCCGTTTTTCGATTACGAGAAGCCGATCCAGAAGTTTTTGCAGCGGCTCTGAGCAAAGGGTTGTTCTTTGAGAACTGCCACTCTTTCGCGCCGCCGGGTAGGTGTCATTCTTCTGGCAGTTTGCCTCGCGTGCCTAGCGGCCGCTCCGCGCGGTTGGGCGGACGAGATCCCGTTCACGCAGGAAACATGGGAAGCGCTGCCCAATCAAGACGTCGGGGGAATGGACAGATCGCGCTCAGCATCCGGCCCCAGGCCTGGTTGCACGGCGAATGCCCGCACTTCATCCTCCATTATCGGCGGATCACTGAGGCGAAAACCGTGGCGCTGCAAATCGAGTTTCATCTCGCGTTCGTCGCGAAAACTCTGGGCGCCGGGCCGGAGCGGTACGCGGCCAAGTCGCACGTCTTTATCTTTGAGGACGACAAGGATTGGAAAGCGTTTCTGGCGCAGACAACCGTTCCGCCGTGGGCCGGGAGCTTCGCGTTCGGCGATGAGCTATTTCTCAACGTGCGCAACGGCACCACCGGCACCTTTGACGCCCAAACCCTCGCGCACGAAACCACCCACGCGGTTGTCGCGCGGCTCTACCCCGGCCGACGCTTTCCGCTCTGGCTCAGCGAAGGGTTTGCCGAGGAGATGAGCGGCCGGAGTTTCGCGGCGCGCCAGGGGTTCAACCCGCGGACGCTGGAGCGATTTCACACGCCGCCCCTCTCTCTGCCGGAGCTCACCGCGATGACGGCTTACCCGGTGAATCCGATGGCGGTCGCGCAGCTCTACCAGAGCTCGGAAAAGCTCGTGCATTTTCTGCTGGCGAAAGCGCCCGACCGGTTTCCGCGGCTCATCGATCATCTGCTTAACGGCGAGGATCTGCCCGCCGCGGTGCCGGAAATCTACGGCGACATCTATCCCAGCTACGCGGCGTTTGCGCAGCAATACGCTCGGCTGCCGAGATAACCAATCCCGGGGAAAGCTCGCTGAAAACACCGCGCGACGATGGCTGATCTGCCGGAACCAACTCCCGACGCGCGCGCAGAGAAGCGTGTGTTGATCACGGGCGCGGCTGGCCGCATCGGCTCCTATTTCGCCGAGCATTCCGGCCAGCGCTACCAACTGCGTTTGCTGGATCGCGACTTCGGCGCGCAGCGCGAGAAGATGCGCGGATACGGGGAGCTCATGGAAGGCGCCTTGGAGGATCTGGACTTCCTGAAAAAAGCTTGCCTGGGCATGGATACGGTCGTGCATTTAGCCGGCAATCCGAATGCATCCGCCGTCTGGCGCGATTTGCTCCAGGCGAACATCATCGGCACGTATCACGCCTTCGTGGCCGCCAAAGCCGCAGGTGTGCAGCGGGTGATTTACGCGTCCTCGATCCACGCGGTCTCAGGGTATGCGCCGGACGTGCAGGTCAAGATCGATGAGCCGGTCAATCCTGGCGATCTGTATGGCGTGACCAAATGTTTCGGCGAGGCGCTTGGACGATACATGGCCGGGCAAGAAGGGCTGTCCGTCATTGCGCTGCGCATCGGCGCTTACCAACCGCTCGAGAACATTCGCCGGGATGAGGCGCTCCCCTTCATCGATGGGTTCATTTCACGGCGTGACCTGGACCAGCTCATCCGGCGTTCGATCGACGTCGAGCACGTGCGTTTTGCCATCGTGCACGGTTTGAGCGGCAACCGTTTTCAGCGTTTGGATATTTCCGACGCGCGTGAATTGCTTGGCTACGAGCCGCAGGACGATTTTACGCAGGAACATCCAGGCCTCAAGGATCTGCACATCAGCGAGCACACCTACGCCCACAATCTGTCGGACCCCGGGGCGAAGTCGGGGCTGCGGGAAGACGTGTAGAGTGGAAGTGGGATTCCCACCCGTCGCGCGAAGCGCTTCGTAAAAAAGGTAGGGATGGGTCTCCGACCCGGTCCCTGACTGTCTGGGAAGCGTGCCCCAAACTGATCTTGCCTTAGACAGGCACGC
>CAXUFU010000298.1:0-4304 GCA_964250275.1 uncultured Chthoniobacterales bacterium
CGAGCACAGCGAGTACACGGGCCGGCTGGCCGCCATCCAAAACGTTTCCGTGCGTCCGCGCGTCAGCGGCTACATCACGCAGATCCCCTTCAAGGAAGGCTCCATCGTCAAAAAAGACGATCTGCTCTACGTCATCGATCCCCGGCCGTACCAGGCCACGCTGGAGCAGGCAAACGGGCAACTCCAGCAAGCTCAGGCCCAGCAAAAACTCAACGACATTGATTTTGTCCGCGCCCAGAAGCTTCTGGCCACGAAGGTCTCCTCCAACGAAGAGTTCGACCAGGCCGCGACTTCCAAAGTCCAGGCGGCCGCCCAAGTGGCCGCCGCCCAGGCCACCGTCGATTCGGCGAAGCTCAACCTGGACTTCACCCAGGTCACGTCCCCCATCGATGGCCGCATCAGCCGCCAGGATGTGACGATCGGCAATCTCGTGGCCAACGACACCACCGTGCTCACCAACATCGTGAGCGTCGACCCCATTTACGCCTATGCGGACGTGGACGAAAACGCCGTCGTCAATTACCAGAAACTCGTGGCCGAGGGCAAACTAAAGAACGCGCGGGACTCCAAGGTGGAAGTCGCCGTCGCGCTCGGGGGGGAACAAGGCTTTCCGCACCGCGGCTACATCGATTTCATCGACAACCAGATCAACACCGCCACGGGCACGCTCTCCGTGCGCGGCGTCTTCCCCAATTCCGATGGCAACCTGTTGCCGGGCATGTTCATCCGCATGCAAGTTCCCACCAGCGGCGAGATCGAGGCGCTGCTCATCACCGACCGGGCCGTCGGCTCTGACCAGGGGGAGAAGTTTGTCTACGTGCTCGCTGGCGACAAAGTCGAGCGCCGCACGGTGACGCTCGGGCCGGTGATCGACGGCTTGCGCGTCGTGACCCAGGGCCTGCAAGCCCAGGACCAGATCGTGATCGAGGGGCTGATGAAGGTGCGCCCCGATGCGCCCGTCAAGGCGGAGCAGGGCCGGATGGAGCAGTTCGCTTCCCCGCAACTGGACATGACGGCCAGCGTGGGCGTGTCGCCGCCAGGCGCCCAGCCCCAAGAAGTGACCGGCGCAGCCTGCCCACTGTAACGCCCGCCATCCGAGCCAGCGCGTGAAATTCGCCCACTTTTTCATTACCCGGCCGATCTTCGCCATCGTGGTGTCGATTGTCCTGGTCATCCTGGGCGCGCTGGCCTACACGACGCTGCCCGTGGCGTCGTACCCGGAGATCGCGCCGCCGACCGTCCAGGTCGTGGCCGTCTATCCCGGCGCCAACCCGCAGACGCTGGCGGATACCGTCGCCACGCCGATCGAGGAGCAGGTCAACGGCGTCGAGAACATGCTCTACATGAGCAGCCAAAGCGCCAGCGACGGGACGATGACCCTCACCGTCACCTTCAAGCTGGGCACGAACCTCGACGTGGCCCAGGTGCTGGTGCAAAACCGGGTCGCCATCGCCGAGCCGCAGCTCCCCGAAGAGGTGCGCAACATCGGCGTCACGGTGCAGAAGCAGTCGCCGAACATCATGCTCGTCGTGAACCTGCTTTCCGACCACAACCGGTACGATTCCCTCTACATGGCGAACTACGCCATCCTCCAGATCCAGGAGGTGCTCAAGCGCATCGAAGGCGTCGGCAACGTGCAGATTTTCGGCGCCAGCCAGTACTCCATGCGCCTGTGGATGAACCCGGACAAGATGTTCGCGCGCAGCCTGACGCCCGGCGACGTCATCACCGCCGTCACGGCGCAGAACGTCCAGGTGGCGGCCGGCACCCTCGGCGCGGAACCCGCCCCGCCCGGCACGGATTTTCAACTCATCGTCAATGCCAAAGGCCGGCTGACTGACCCCAAAGAGTTCGAGCGCATCATCGTCAAGCGGGGAGCGGACGGCCAACTGGTGCGCTTCGGCGATATCGGCCACGCGGAGTTGGGCGCGCAAACTTATGTCAACGGGTCGTTCTTGAGCGGCCAGCCTTCGGTCGGCATCGCCATTTTCCAGTTGCCGGGCGCGAACGCCCTGCAGACGGCGCAGAGCCTGGAAAGCGAGATGAAGGTTTTGTCCAAGCGCTTTCCGCCGGGGCTCAAGTACGAGATCGCCTACAACCCGACGACCTTCATTTCCCAGTCGATCAGCGCCGTCATCGAGACGCTCTTTGAAGCCATCGTGCTGGTGGTCATCGTCGTGCTCGTCTTCCTGCAAAGCTGGCGCACGGCGATCATCCCGCTGTGCGCCGTGCCGGTCTCGCTCATCGGTACGTTGGCGGTGATGAAGGTCTTCGGGTTTTCCTTGAACAACCTGTCGCTCTTTGGGTTGGTGCTGGCCATCGGCATCGTGGTCGATGATGCCATCGTCGTCGTCGAGAACGTCGAACGATGGCTCGAGGACGGGCACTCGCCCGTCGAAGCGGCCACCAAAGCCATGGACGAGGTCAGCGGCGCCATCGTGGCCATCGCCATCGTGCTGACCTCCGTCTTCGTGCCGACGGCCCTGATCTCGGGGATCACGGGGCAATTCTATCGGCAGTTCGCCTTGACCATCGCGGTGGCCACGGTCATTTCTGCGTTCAATTCGCTCACGCTCTCTCCGGCTCTGGCTGCCCTGCTGTTGCGACCGCGCGACGCGAAGAAGGACCTTTTGACGCGCGGAGTCGATCTTGCGCTGGGCTGGTTCTTCCGGTTGTTCAACCGGGGCTTCGATGCCACCAACCGCGGGTACACCTGGATCGTGCAACGGTTGGTGCGTTTCTCGGCCATCGCGGTGCTGGTTTACGCCGGCCTGCTCGTCCTGACCGGCTTCGGCTTCAAGATCATCCCGACCGGGTTCATCCCCACCCAGGACCAGGGGTATTTGATCGCAATCGCGCAGTTGCCCGACGCCGCGTCCCTGCAGCGCACGGAGGAAGTGCGGGCGAAATTCTCCGCGGCCGCGCGCAAAGTCGCAGGCGTCGCCAACACGGTGGAAATCTCCGGTCTTTCCGCGTTGGATTTTACAAACCGTTCCAACTTCCTGACGATGTTCCTCACGCTCCAGCCTTTTGAGCAGCGTTCCAGTCATCCCGATCAGACCATGACCGCGATCCTGCAAAAGGTGCAGGCGGAGGCCGCAAAAATCCAGGAGGCCTTTGTCATCGCCCTGCCGCCGCCTCCCGTGCAAGGCATCGGCAACGCCGGCGGCTTCAAGCTCGAGATCGAAGACCGGCAAGCCGCCGGCGTCGACGCGCTCAACACCGCGACCAACAACGTGATCGCCGCCGGAGAAAAGGAGGGCGGGCTGACCGGATTCTTCACTTCGTTCCGCACGCAGGTGCCACAGATTTTTTTGAACATCGACCGCGATAAAGCACAAGACCTGGACGTGCCGATCGACTCCATTTTCCAGACGTTGCAAGCCTATCTCGGCTCTTACTACGTCAACGACTTCAATTTCCTGGGCCGCACCTTCCAGGTCAACTTGCAGGCCGACGCTCCGTTCCGCGTCCGCCCCGAGCAAGTTGGCAACCTCTACACGCGCAACGCCACCGGTGGCATGGTCCCGCTGAGCACGCTGTTGGACATCGAGGAAATCAACGCCCCGGACAAGGTCATGCACTACAATCTTTATCCGGCGGCGGACCTCAACGGCGCCAACCTGCCGGGCGTCAGCACCGGCCAAGCCATCCAAAAAATGGAAGACGCCGCCAAAGGGCTCCCCAGCCAGTTCGGCTACGAATGGACGGAACTCTCGTTGCAGGAAAAACTGGCGGGCAACACGGCCCTCTTCATTTTCCCCTTGTGCGTGCTGTTCGTGTTCCTGGCGCTTTCGGCGCAGTACGAGAGCTGGAGTTTGCCCCTGATCATCATCCTGATCGTGCCGATGTGTCTGTTGTCGGCCTTGATCGGCGTGTACATCCGCGGGTTCGACGACAATATTTTCACTCAGATTTCGTTCGTGGTGCTGGTGGGACTGGCGTGCAAGAACGCGATTCTGATCGTGGAGTTTGCGCGGCAGCAGACGGAAGCGGGCAAAGGGCACGTCGAAGCGGCGATCGAAGCAGCGCGCCTACGTTTGCGCCCGATCCTGATGACGAGTTTCGCGTTTATCCTGGGTGTCTTGCCGTTGGTGGTCGCCACCGGCGCGGGCGCGGAGATGCGGCAGGTCCTCGGCACGGCGGTGTTCGCCGGCATGATCGGGGTGACGTTCTTCGGTATTTTTCTGACGCCGGTATTTTTCGTCGTGATCACCGGTATTTTCGGCACGGCCAAGCCGTCCAACCCAAGGTAGGGATGGGTCTCCGACCCGGTCCCTGATTGTCCGCGGAAACTTGACTAG
>CAXUFU010000299.1:0-4282 GCA_964250275.1 uncultured Chthoniobacterales bacterium
CTTCCTGGCCGATGTAGCAGCCCTTCGTGTAGCTGACGGCGCGCGACTCCAGCTCGGCTTCGGCCGGCATCGTGTTTTCGTCGAGTTCCGCGCCCCATTTCGGGATGCCGGCCAGGATGCGGCGCGTCTCGAGCTCGACGGCATCGAGAAAGCGGGCTTTCGGCGCCAGCGCCGCTCGCGCCTCCGCGATTGCGTCCGGTGGTCCGAAGAGATCCCAGCCCGGTCGCCCGTAACGCCAGGAACGGATCGATCGCAGGCCCGCGCCGTCGAAGGCAGCGTCGCCGGTGTCTCCGGCGCCGCGGGATGGAGCGAAAACATGGAGCAAGCCAACTGCATCGCTCACGTCATCAAGCGTGACGTCGTCGGCGATGATGTATTTTCCCAGCCGGGCGGCCAGAGACTCTCGCACCTCCGGCTCGGCATCCAGGAAGAGGGCGTCACCGGTGGAATGGATAAACGCGTCCGCGCACATCTTGCCCTTGATAGTCATCACGCACGTGTAGATCGACGCGGTTTCAGACGCCTGCCGCACGTCGTTGCTGACCTGACCGTTCAGAAACCGGAGGCGATCCGCGCCCAGCAACCGCAGCTTGGTCCGGTGGGAAAGATCGACGCCCTCGAGAGCGTCCGAAGGAGAGATCACGAGCGGTCCACGGGCTGAGGCTTGAAAAACTCGCGGATGACCCGCAACGTGCTTTTCCGGCGCGTGCCAGCCGGCGCGCCTTCCGGCAAGATGGGAGCGGGTGGGCGCGCCGCCAGATCGTCCGCCACCGGCTCGTCCTCAACGGCACGCGGCGGGTCGGAAAGGGCGGCTGGCTCCTCGGCCGGGGCGAGGGCGTTCTCAGGGGGTTCGAATGTCCCCGAGGGCGCTTGGGCACCACTGGGCGCGGCTGCGGGCTCGGGCGCCGGCTCAGACAGAGGCAGCGTCGGCAACGGGTAGTTGCGCGCCACCACGGAGAAATCCTCCTCCTGCCAGCCTCTCTCCATGCTCTGCGCGAAAACGTCCGCCGTCGCGACGGTCGCGGGAGCCGGGAGCTGGAAGTTCTCCGCCAGATCGAGCGCCAAGCGCAAATCCTTGCACATGTGCTTGAGCGAGAAATTCGGCTCAAAATCCTGCGCCAGCATGGCAGGCAACTTCATCGCGGCCGTGCCTGACTGCGAGCCGTTGTGCTCGAGAGCCTCGACCAGGCGCTGGCCGTCGATGCCCGCCGCTCGCACGAGCGCCAGCATTTCGCTCAGCGTCTGCACCGTGTTGGCGGTCAGCATGTTGGTTGCGATCTTCAAAGTGCTGGCATCCCCGATGCCTCCTACGTGGAGCACCTTCTTGGACGTCACCGCCAGCACCGGCTGCATTTCCGCGAGCGTCTTTTCGTCGCCACCCACGTAGTAAACGAGCTGCTTGTTCTGCGCCGCCGCCTTGCTGCCGGTAAACGGCGCATCCAAATAACGCGCCCCCTGGCTCTCGACGATCGCGCCCGCTTGCCGCGCCGCCTCGGGCGAAACGGTGGCGTGGCCGCAGATGATGTGATGCGGCGCCAGCGCGGCCGCAATCGTGCGGATCATCTCCAACAAGGCAGCGTCGTTGCTGACAAAAATCTGGATGACCTCGCACAGATCCGCCACCTCAACGACCGAGCCGAGGAAATTCGGCGAGGAATGCGGCGAGCGGCTCCAGACGTACACCTGGTGGCCGGCGGCGCGCAGGTTCGCGGCCACGCGGCTGCCGATGATACCCAGGCCGATCACCCCTACCCGGCTTCTTACTTTGCGCACAGTCGCCATCGCCTGCGGAGCGTCCGTTGACGAGCGCGCTTTGTAAACCGGAATTTATCCGCCTCCGGCTGGGGAGCCAGCGAGCTCAATTCAAGAAGATCTGGATCTTGGCGGCGTCCTTCAAACGCTGCACCACATCGAGGATTGCTTGAGTCCGTTTCTGCTCCTGCAAAAACGAAGCAATCTGATCGCGCGCCTCATCGAGCGTGGCAACATGCGCCGGCTTGCGGTCGGTCAGTTTGATCAAGTGATAGCCGAATTGCGTGCGCACCGGGGGGCTGACTTCGCCCACCTTCAGCTTGAAGGCGGCATCGGCAAACTCCGGCATGATGCGCTCGCGGCTGAAATAATCGAGATCGCCGGAGGTCTGCTTGGCGTTCGGATCGTCCGAGTATTGTTTGGCCAGCGCTTCGAAAGATTCGCCTTTGCGGATGCGAGCGGCCAGATCGTTGATCTTATTCTCGGCGGCGAGCGCATCCTCCGGCGGCGCGTCCCGGCGGACAGCCACGAGGATGTGGCTGGCGCGGACCATTTCCGGCGCGTCGAAGCGGTTGGGCGGGCTTTCCTTATAATATTTCTCCACCTCCTCGGGCGTCACCTTGATCGCCGGGGCGATCTGCTGTTCTACCCATTCCTGCTGCGCGATCTGGGTCCGGATGTTGTGGCGGATTTGATCCACCGTCTGCCCGCTTTTCTTGACCTCGGCATCGAAGTTCGCCCCAAACTGGGTGCGGAGGTTCGCCAGGCGCTTTTCGATGTCCACGTCGGCCACCGGCTCACTGGCGGACGCCTTGGCGACCAGGCGATCCGTGACCATATCGTCGAGCACCGAGTGATACGCCTTGAGGCGTTCGGCGTCGTTGAGTTCGTTGATATTGCGGCCATTCGCAGAGAGCACCGAGGTGGCCACGCGCTGCAGATCCTGGGGATGGATCGGGTCGCCGTCGACCACCGCGACGGGATCAGGCAACGCGGGCGTGGAAGCTGGGGACGGCGCAGCGTCCGCCAGCGCCGGCGTGACCGTGGGAGAAGGCGTGGGGGTCGGCGAAGGAGAAGAATGCGGCCGCCCGTGCGCGGGCAGCGTAAACTCCACCGCCAGCAGGGCGCACAGGCCGGCATGGCGCCACATCCGGCGGCAACGTTTGAAGAGAAGCAAGCGAGGAGACATAGGCCGCGAAAAGGACGCTACCTTCGCCCGGCTCGCCCTGGATTCCAGCATAAACTCCGCGGGCGAGGATGGCCGGTTGGCTACTGGCGCCTGGCATCCACTCAAGGCCGTGCTCCCACGGCGGGGCCGCTGACCACCAACACGGTTTGCATCCCGGCGGCGACCGCCGAATCGATCCCCAAAGGCGTGTCTTCAAACACCAGGCAATGTGCCGGATCGATCCCCAATTGCCGCGCCGCCTCCAGATAGGTGTCGGGCGCGGGCTTGCCATGCACGACATCCTCGCAAGTCACGACCACCGGAAAGTGCTGCCGGATGCCGAGCGTTTCCAGAGTCGCCAGGACGATGGGCTTGAGACCGCCGGACGCGACCGCCAGCGGATAGCGGCCCCCTAGGCTCTCCATAAACGCGATCACCTCCGGCACCGGCTGCACTTGCGGGATCAGTTTCTCAAACAGCGCCTCCTTGTACTCGGCGGTCGCCGCTACCGGCATGGCAAAGCCGTACCGGGCGTTGAGAAACTCGACCACGCCCGCCGCCGGCACTCCGCCGAGCGAGTAGAAGAGGTCTTCCGGGAACGGGCAACCGAGCCGGCCGAGCGCCTTCAGCCAGGCCTGGTAGTGCAGCGGCATCGTGTCGGCCAGCGTGCCGTCACAATCAAAAATATAGGCGCGGAAGTCGCCCGGCGGGATCGGCAAAGTCATGAGAGCCGCCGATCCAAGCACATATTTCGGTTTGACGGAAGGTCCAATGCGCCGGACGATTCCCGCCCCGCGGTTCCCGTTGTAAACGTCATGCGCCACACTCTTTCCGTTCTGGTCGAAAACAAGTTCGGCGTGCTGGCGCGCATCGCCGGAATGTTCAGCGGCCGCGGTTTTAATATCGACACGCTCAACGCGGGGCCCACGCTCGACCCGAACACGTCGCACATGACCATCGTCGTGCGCGGCGACGATGCGGTGCTCGAGCAGGTGACCAAGCAGCTCAACAAGCTGGTGGACGTCATCTCCATCCAGGATTTCCGTGATGACGAGTACGTGGACCGTGAGCTGGTCCTGATGCGGGTGAAGGTGGATGCGAGTACCCGCTCCGAGGTGATGCAAATCTGCGACATCTTCCGGGCCAAAATTGTCGACGTGCAGCACAAGAATTTTTTGATCGAGGTGACGGGCCACGAGGGCAAGATCAACAAGTTCATCCGCCTGATGCAGAATTTCGGCATCAACGATCTGACCCGCACCGGCAAAGTGGCGATGTCCCGCCAGGCTGAGGGCAAGCCCGAGAGCGGCGGGGCGGAGGGATAATGTTTCCTACTTCGGTCCGTTAGTTCTCTATCTTCAA
>CAXUFU010000300.1:0-1722 GCA_964250275.1 uncultured Chthoniobacterales bacterium
GAGTCCCCCGGCCGATGACTAAGGAGCGGTGAGGAGGTTTTGGAGGGTGGAGAACGCGGGCCTTTTGAGGATTGGACCGCCCGTATGCTAACCGGGAGCGCTCATGATCTCGCTCGCGACGCGGCGAAAGGTGGCGACATTGGTCTTCGGCCTTGTCGGCTTCCTCGAAGCCTCCGCGCGGCTGCGCAAGAAGGTCAAATCCGCCATGACCTATCCGGTGGCCGTCATTTCGATCGCCGTGGTCATCACCACCTTCTTGATCGTGAAGGTGGTTCCCGTCTTCGCGGGCATTTTCAAGGACTTCGGCAAGCCGTTGCCCGCTCCTACCCAGTGGCTGGTTGACCTTAGCGACTTCATGCGCGAAGATTGGTATGCCATCATCGGCATCGTCGCCGGCTTGTTTTTCGGCCTGCGCTACTTCGCCAAAACGAAGACTGGCAACCAGCTCTGGAATCGCTGGCAGCTCAAGCTCCCGGTCTTCGGCACCTTGATCCAAAAAATCTGCATGAGCCGGTTTGCGCGGACGTTTTCGCAGTTGATCCGCAGCGGCGTGCCCATCCTCGAGACGCTGGAAATCGTCGGCGGCAGCTCCGGCAACACCATCATCGAAGAATCGATCCGCAGCGTCAGCAGCGACGTGGAAAAGGGCGACAACCTCTCCATCGCCATGTCCAAGAAGACGATCTTTCCGCCCATGCTGTTGCGCATGGTCGCCGCCGGCGAAGCGACGGGCAAGATCGACGAGATGCTCGAGAAAATGGCGGATTTCTGGGACGAAGAAATCGAGGCGACGCTCAATGCGCTGACTTCTTTGCTGGAACCGATTCTGATCGTGGTCCTCGGCGTGATCGTCGGCGGCATCGTCATCGCTCTTTTCCTGCCGATCTTCCAACTCAGCGAAGTGGTTTCCGGTTAGTTTCGGTTCTTGTCCGGGCCGTCAGGCCCGCCGGCAGTCAGCAGTACCTATGGTGGACCCGGACGTGATCGAGGCTGCCGATTTTTCCCGCCCCCCGGCACAAGAGCTCGCGCGCAGCGAAGCCCGGTGGCACGCCATGTTTGAGCAGGCGCCGCTGGCGATTATGGTGGCGGACGATTCTCGGTGCTTCGTCGAGGCGAACGCGGCGGCCGGCGAGTTGCTGGGCGCGGCGCGCGAGCAAATCATCGGCGCGCCCATTCAGGACTTTATCCTGCTGCCGCATCCCGGCTGGCCGGCTAACGCAGATTCCCGCTGGACTTCCTTTTTGAGCACCGGACACCAGGCCGGCGAATGCATTATCCTGCGGCCCGACGGTTCGAAACGTTACGCGGACTTCTATGCCCGGGCGAATTTTGAGCCTGGCTTGCACCTTTGCTTTGCGCACGATGGCACCGAGCGGAAGGTCACCGAGGAAGTTGTCCGCCGGGCGGAAAGCTCGTACCGCAGTCTGGTCGAGACGACGAATACAGGGTACCTGGTCACCGATCAGGATGGCCGCGTGCTCGACGCAAACGAAGAGTACGTGCGCCTGACCGGCGAGGACGGCTTGCCCGCCATCCGCGGCCGCGACGTGCTGCAATGGACCCATCCGGACGACCAGGAGCGGCATGCCGCCGGCGTGGCGCAGTGCGTCTGCGAAGGGGCGGTGCGCAATCTTCAGGTGCGCTTCGGCGGCCATGGCTCCGGACACACGATTCCAGTTGAGATCAACGCCACCGCGGTGCATTGCGATGCCGGCGTACGGC
>CAXUFU010000300.1:1732-4274 GCA_964250275.1 uncultured Chthoniobacterales bacterium
ACCTCACCTCGCGCGAAACGGCGCGCCAGGAGGTCGAAAACGCCTGGCACGAGCTGGAAACCCGCGTCCTGCAACGCACGGCGCAGCTCGCGCATGCCAACGAGCAAATCCGCATCCGCGCCCGCCAGCAGGAGGCGGTGGCGGAGTTCGGACGCCGGGCCCTGGCCGGGGAGGGGCTTACCCGGTTGTTGCACGAGGCGGGCGAGCTGGCGGCTCAACTGCTGGAAGTCGAGATTACCTGCGTGCTCGAGCATGCGGAGGCCGCCAGCGAGCAGCTTCTATTACGCGCCTGCCGGGGCTTCGCAGGCCAGCTCGGCGAGCCGATCGCCACCACCGACCCGGCATTTCTGCCGGGATACGTCATGCACTCGGGCAAGCCGGTGGTCATCGACGATCTGAGCCGGGAAGAGCGCTTCCAGCTTCCGCCGGGCCTGCTCGGACGCGGCATCGTCAGCGGGATCACCATGCTCATCCCGGGCGAGCAACGGCCGTTTGGGATCATCGCCGCGTACACCGCGCAGGCGCGGCAGTTCACGCAGGATGATCTTCACTTCGTGCAGTCGGTCGCCAACGTGCTGGCCGCGGCCGTGGAACGGATGCGCGCGGAGGAAATCGTGCGGCTGGCGCGGGAGGCCGCCGTCACCGCCAATGACGCCAAGCTCGAGTTTCTCTCCCGCATGAGCCATGAGCTGCGGACGCCGCTCAACGCGATCCTCGGCTTCGGTCAACTGCTCGAGATCGAACAGATCGGGACACGCCACCAGGAAAGCGTCGATCAGATCATCAGCGCCGGGCGCCACCTGCTGCACCTGGTCAATGAGGTGCTCGACATCAGCCGGATTGAATCCGGCAATTTCAGCTTCGCCCTCGAGCCTCTTTCGGTGACCGACCTCTTGGTGGAGGCGATCGATTTGATGCGACCGCTGGCCAACGCGAGGGATGTCGCCATCACACTGGCTTCGGAGTGCCCCGGCCACGATCCGTACGTGCTGGCGGATCATCACCGGGTGCGTCAGGTGCTCATCAACCTGCTTTCGAACGCGGTGAAGTACAACCGGCGCGGCGGACAGGTGCGCGTCTCCGCGGGTCCGGCGCCCGATGGCCGCAGCCTGCGCCTGCAGGTCGTCGACACTGGCCGGGGCATAGCGGCGGAGATTTTGCCTCGGCTCTTCACGCCGTTCGACCGCCTCGGCGCGGAGAACACCGGCGTGGAAGGCAGCGGCATCGGTCTGGCGCTTTCCAAGCGCCTGGTGGAAGGGCAGGGGGGCGTCCTGGGAGTCGAAAGCATCGAAGGCGAAGGCACCACGTTTTGGATCGATCTGCCGATCGCCGCGGCCCCGGCGCCGGATTGTGCCCTGCTCGGTTTCGACGATGCGGAGCCACCGCTCGCGCCGGCAGCGGAGGAACTGCTGGCGCCCCAAACGATCCTGCACATCGAGGACAACGAGCAGAACCGGCGTTTGATGGAAATGCTGGTCTTGCAACGGCCGCGCTTGCGCCTGATCACCGCCACGCGTGGGGACGAGGGCCTGGAGCTGGCCCGGACGCACCGTCCGGACCTGATCCTCCTGGACGTGCACATGCCGGACATCTCCGGCGAACAGGTCTTGGCCATCCTGCGAGCGGACAGCCTGACCAGGCAAACACCCGTCGTGGTGGTCAGCGCCGACGCGACGGCGGTGCGGCAGGCGAACTTGCGCGCTCTCGGCGCGGACGATTACTTAACTAAACCGTTTAACGTCAAAGAGTTCTTGCACATTCTTGATCGCTACTTGCAGGCAGATGTGGCCGCCGTTGGAGCCGGCGGGCGCCGCGGAGTGTGACCGTCTCTGCCCAGACGTCGCGGCGGTTACAGCCGCGGGATCGTGATGCCGCGCTGTTTCATGTACTTGCCCTGGCGATCGGCGTAGCTCACTTCGCATTCGCTGACGGCCTGTAGAAAAATCACCTGGGCCAGGCCTTCATTGGCGTAAATTTTGGCCGGCAACGGCGTGGTGTTGGAGATTTCGAGCGTGACGTGGCCTTCCCACTCCGGCTCGAAAGGCGTGACGTTGACGATGATGCCGCACCGCGCGTAAGTCGATTTGCCCAGGCAAATGGTGAGGATATCGCGCGGGATGCGGAAGTATTCGACCGAGCGCGCCAAGGCAAAAGAGTTTGGTGGCACGATGCAGGTGTCGGTCTGCATATCGACGAAGGATCGAGGGTCGAACGCCTTCGGATCGACGACGGTGTTGTAGACGTTGGTGAAGACTTTGAACTCGTTCGAGACGCGCAAATCGTACCCGTAGCTGCTCAGGCCGTAGGAGATGAACGCGGGCATCTGCGCTTCCACCGTCTCGGCGCCGGATACCGTGGGCAGCGGCGTGATCGGCCGGCGCACCTGGCGGTCAGCAAACGGCTCGATCATGCCGTGTTCGAGCGCCATGCGGCGGATCCACGTGTCGGGTTGAACTCCCATAGGGCGGGTGAAAACGTGGGGCTGAGACCGGGGTCGATTGGCGGCCAGCGTATTCGCGCGCCGCAACGGGTGGCAAGCGCG
>CAXUFU010000301.1:0-4262 GCA_964250275.1 uncultured Chthoniobacterales bacterium
GGGCGACCCACCCGGCGGGGGGCTATCCGATACCGACGGCCCACAGCCCGGCCTGCTGCTGCGGCCACGCGGCCAGGCCGTGGTCGCGGAGATCGGCCCAGGCGGCTTTTTCCCGGGCGTGGTCACTATCGGGTTGGCTGGGCGATGGAGGATGGCGCGTCAACTTGCTGCCGAGCGAACTCTCCAGCGCGGCGAGGCAGGCCTCCCTGCCCCAGGCCGCGAAAAACGCGCCTGCGCGGGCGCTCTCGCGCTCGGAGCGATCAGCGCGGTGAATGTAGAAGCGCAGCAGTTCCAAGGCGGCGTGGACCACCTGATCCGGCCGGAGCACCGCGCCCAAGTCGCCCAAACCGGCCACCTGCACACGGCAGCCCGCGACCGGACCAGTATCGTCCGAACCGTTCACCGCGGTTGGCGCCGTAAAGCGAATGTCGCCGGCGAGAGGCTCCTCCAGATCGATGCTGCCGCGGCCGGCAAAGACCAGGCGGCAAGCCCGGGGCAGATCGGCGAACTCGCGGCCTTGCCACAGGCACTGTTCCAGGCGCGCGGCGTAGATCGCGACATCGGCAACTTCTCCCCGGGAGATGCCCGCGAGCGGGTCGCTCAACACCGCCACCACATTGTCGCCGCCCGACCCACGATAGGATAACCCCGCGGCTTCCGCGCGACGCAACGCTTCCGGGGCATCCGGCAACGTAATCGTCTGCAAGTCCAGCCCGCCGTCGGCGTTGATTTCCACGCAACCGCTGGCGCACTGGCGGGCGAGCTCCGCCAGCTCCCGCGCCTGGTGGGTGCGGAGCGTGCCGCCGGGCACGCGCAGCCGCAGCCGAAAGCCATCTTGCGCGGGCGCGAGATAGGTCAGGCCAAACCACTCGAAGCGAAAACCGTCCGCCGGGTCCGGCGGCAAGTTGGCCTCGGCGCAATCGAGCAAGCGCGGGAAGGCGTCGAGCGGGTGGAGCTCGCGTTTGACGCGTTCCTCGAAAGTCGCCGGCGGAGCGTCCGCAGAGGCGGGTTCCGGAATGGCCGTGACCGTGACCGGGATCGGGACCGGTGCGCCGTTCCGGGCGCTGGCCCGGGCGTTGGCCCGGGCTTGCCGGCCGGCGGCAAAGCCGTCGTTGTAGAGTTGGCGCGCGGGGTCCATGACACAGCGGATTTCTTCCGCCAGCGCAAACCTGCCATGAATCGGGGATGAACCCGCGGTCAAATGTCCTGGCTGAAGAGAGTTTTTAAGGTGGCCATGTCCACCCGGCGCGTGAAGGCTTGAAAGCTTTCAACTCCGTCCCGGTGGCGCAGGTAATTGCGCAGCATCTTTTCGACGGTAGGCTTGAGTTGCTGGAAAGCGACGCCGCGAAAGAGTTCCCGCGCCACCGCTTGATCCTGGCCGAACCCGCCGCCGACATAAACGTGATATCCCTCGGCCTTTTCGGGCCCGACTTTCGTGCCCAGCAGGCCGATGTCGCCCATGTAATGCTGCGCGCAAGAGTTGGGACAACCGGTGAAATGGATGTTGATCGGCTGGTCCAAAACGAGCTTCGTTTCCAGGTGGCGCGCTAGCTCCACTGCCTGCCCTTTGGTGTCGGTGGCGGCCCATTTGCAGCCCCGGTTGCCGGTGCAAGCCACCAGGCCGCCGGCAAGGGCGCTCGCCTGGGTGTGAAAGCCCAGCTCAATCAGTTCGCCCGTGAGTTCCGGCACGCGAGCCTCGGGTACGTGCGGGATGAGCAGATTCTGGAACACGGTCAGCCGGACTTCCCCGCTGCCGTATCTCCGCGCCAGCTCCGCCAGCCCGCGCATCTGTCCGGCCGCGACCCAGCCCACCGGAACGGCCACGCCCACGTACTGAAACCCCGGCTGCTGTTGCCGATGAGCACCGAGGTGCCCGTGGGCAATCGTCCGCGGGCGCGGCTCGCATTGATCCAGCGGCAGGCGGGTGAGCGGGAAAGCCAGTTTCTTTTCCGCCAAGGCCATGAACCCATCCAGGCCCAAGCGGTCGATAACGTATTTGAGCCGCGCCTTTTTGCGGTTGGTGCGGTCGCCCGTTTCCGCGAACGCGCGCACGATCGCCGCACCGACCGCGACGCAATCCTGCGGCCGGATCAGGTAGCCTGTATCCGACGCAAATTGCTGGTGCCCGGTGATGCCCGCGAGCTCCAGGCGGAAATACACGCCTGGGTCGACGCCCTTGCCTTCTCCCACGCGCACGGCGAGAAAGCCCACGTCGTTCGTATCCGCCGCCGCGGTGATCGCGCCGCCGCCATCGAAGGCGATGTTGAACTTGCGGGGCAACCCATACATGTCCCGGCAGTTGAGAATGTAGTAATGCATCGCCTTGGCCAGGGGCGCCGTGTCGATGAGTTCTCCCGGGTCAATCCCAAAAGTGGGTGAGGCGGTCACGTTGCGGATATTGTCCACGCCGCTGCCTTTGGCCGTCAGGCCGGCCTCCTGCAGCCGCAGCAACGCCTTGACCATGTGGCGCGGGGCGATCTCGCGGATCTGGACGTTGGCGCGCGTGGTGAGGTCGACGCGGTGGCCGCCCCAATCCTCCGCGATCTGTGCGAGGGCGTCTAGCTGGACGGCGCTGAGTTGGCCGGCCGGGATGCGGCAGCGCATCATCAGCGACTCCTGCGCGGGTCCGACGTAAAACATGCCGTGATAACGCAGGTAAAACGTGTCTTGCTCGTCGGGCAGGCGGTCTTCATCGGCCAGCTTGAGGAGGCGGTCCCAGGTATCCAGGCCGTTTTGCTCGAGCTTCCAGAGTTCGGGTTTGGAGAGCTCGGACACCGGCGTGCCGTAGACGGTTTGTTCGTCGGGCGAGGGGACGGCTGCGTTGGCCAGGCCGGGCGCCGGCGTGGCAGTGAGCGTGCCGCTGGACGTCTGACCCACGAACGGGATAAAACCGCGCTGGGCGACGCCAGCCATAAACCCGCGCAGGTATTCCTTCTGGCCGGGGCTGAACGCGTTCGGCGCGGGGGCAAAATGGTTTTCGGTGGAGGTCATGGGTGGAGAACTGTTGGAGGCAGGCTACGACGGGCGCCCGCCGGACAGCCGCGAGTCAGTACACGTCCCGCTGGTAGCGTTTGGCTTTCTTCATCGCGGCGACGTATTCCCTGGCGTCGTCTGCGCTCTTGCCGCCGGCCTCGCGGATGACTTGGTGTAGTGCGTCGTCGACGTCCTTGGCCATGCGTTTGGCGTCGCCGCAGACGTAGAAATGCGCGCCTTCGTCGAGGTAACGCCACAATTCAGCGGCTTGCTCGAGCATGCGGTGCTGCACGTAGATTTTCTCCGCCTGGTCGCGCGAGAACGCGGTCTCCAGGCGCGTGAGGGTTCCGCCGGCTTGCAGGGCGGCGAGTTCCTCGCGGTAGAAGAAATCCGTCGCGGAACGTTGCGCGCCGAAGAACAGCCAGTGCCTGCCGGTCGCGCCGGTGGCTCGCCGCTCCTGCAGGAACGCGCGGAAGGGCGCAATGCCGGTGCCAGGGCCGACCATGATCATCGGCACGTGCCCTTGTTCGGGTGGGCGGAAATGTTTCGCGGCCTGGACGAAAACGGGCAGCGGCGTGGCGTCGGTGACGCGGTCGGCCAGGAAGGTCGAAGAAACGCCGTGACGTTGGCGGCCATGCGCCTCGTAGCGGAGGGTATCGACCGTCAGATGCACCTGTTCGGGGTGCGCCTTCAGGCTGGAAGCGATCGAATAAAGGCGCGGCTGCAATTTGCGCAGCAGCTTGACGAACTCCTCCGGCGTAAACCCGAGCTTGGGTGATTCGAGCAGGAAGTCGATGATCTCGCGCCCGTGCAGGTACAGGTCCAATTCCGTACGGATGCCGGGATTGAGCAGGTCGCGCAGAAACGTATCGGCGGTGTCCCGCAAGCTCAAGGCGGCAAGAAATTCTTTGTGCGGCGCGCGAATCTGGTAGTCGGACAGCAGCGCCAACCGGATCGGTTTGCGCTGCTCGTCGGCGCCGGTCACTTCCTCCTCGCCATCGAAACCCAGGGCGGCGAGCATTTCCGAGACGAGGGCGGGTGAGTTGGTCGGCAGCAGGCCCAAGGCGTCGCCCGCCTCATACGTCAGCCCCGATCCTTTGAGGCAGATCTCGTAGTGCCGGGTGTCCTTGTCCGAACCTGCCTGGTTCAAGCGCCGCATGGCGAGCAGGCGGGCCGGGAACGGGTTGGTCCGCGAATAGGGCAAGGTCGCGGCCGCGGCCGTGGCGACCGCCGTTGCCGGGGACACGGCGCCGGTTTGGTTGGGCGGCGCCCAGCCGGGGTCGCTGCGC
>CAXUFU010000302.1:0-1340 GCA_964250275.1 uncultured Chthoniobacterales bacterium
CGGCGCGGCGGATCGGCGCTGTCCGCGCACGCTTGCGCTTGCCTGGCGGCCGCCGGCGCCGGCGCGGCCCTGGGCGTCAAATGGACCGCGGCGCCGCGTCTTTTCCTGGTGGCGTTCGCGTTGCAGCGGCCGGGCGGGAAAACCGGGCCGGCGCGCCGCTGGTTAGCCCCGGTTGCCGCCTTCTCCCTGGCCGTGGCTTTGGGCGGCGCCGGACCGATCCTCCTCTTTAATCTTGAAACCAGCCATCATCCTTTTGGGCCGAAAGAGATGCGGGCGTGGCATCAGCCTGACCCGGGGTGGCATCCGGCGTTGGTGCAGCTCAAGCGGCTTCCATTCCTGCTCCTCGCGCCTCCGCACCTTCCCAGCCAGGGGCTGCAAGAGCTCCTCGACCGCTGGGAGACCCGCGCGGCCGAAGCGGTGGGCGCGACCGAGAGCCTCTGGCGGGAAAACGGATCTGACTGGCCGGGCCGCTTTGTGCCGGGAGCCAAGCGCTGGGACGATGGATTCTCGCTGGGCTGGCTGCTCGTCGCGCTCGGGCTCCCGGCTGGTCTTTACATCCTGCGGCGGCCGACCCAGGCGCAGGGACGATCTGCCTTCCTCCTGATCTCAGGGTTGACGGCGGTTTCCATCCTGGCCGTGGTGACCCAGACCCGCTGGCAGGTCGCGGCCGCCTTGCCGGAGCGCTTTCTCTTGCCCGCTTTTGGCTTCGGCGTGCTCGCCCTGGCGTGGCCGGCGGATCGGCTCCTCGCGCACGGCAGCAAGCCGGCGCGCGTTTGGCTGAGCACTCTGGTGGGCCTGCACATGCTGCCATTTTGCGCGTTGGCGTTGGCGCCGTTCCGCTTTGGCGCGCAGAATGACTGGCAGACGCCGGCCAGCGCCCAAACCGGTTCGGAGCTGAGTCCGATCATCCGGCGGCTTCCGCCTGGCCGGACCATCCTGCTGCTGGCCGACCAGAGCTGCCGCGATTATCCGCTCTTTCGGGCCCGGGAGGGTTTCGCCAACCGTGTCTTGCCTTGGGGCAAAGCGGCTTACAATTCATCCGCCTTTGCTCGCTCCCTGCATCAACCCGGCGTCGATACCGTTATTTTCGCCGCCAAAGACCGGATCGATCTGATCTGGGAGCCGCCGGTGGACGCGCGCCCTTTCATTCAGGATATGGACTCTCGCCCGGACTTCTGGCGCTTGCCCGGGACAGGCAACCTGGTGGTGTACTGCCGCAAAGTCTGAGCGCCAGCCGGCGCGGCGTCCCTGGGCTACAACGTCAGCGCCGCGCGCAGCGGCAAGTCGCGCGAGCTGTCGCCAGCCTGGAAGACGTACTCCCCGGGGAAAACCTTCCACTT
>CAXUFU010000302.1:1388-4260 GCA_964250275.1 uncultured Chthoniobacterales bacterium
GGTCTTGGCCCCCCCCGGCTCACGCAACACCTTGCAAAACGCGTTCAACTCGCGCGGCGGCCGGGGCAACGTCCCGGCCGGCGCTGCGGCATAAACCTGCACCACTTCCGCCCCGGCGCGCGCGCCCGTGTTGCGCACCTCGGCGGTGAGCTCCACCGCATCCGCGCCGCTGCGCACGGCTTTCAGCCCGGAGAAGGCGAACTGCGTGTAACTCAGCCCGAAACCGAAGGGAAATAGCGGCTCCTTGTGCTTGGCATCGAACCAGCGGTAGCCGAGGAAAACACCCTCTTTGTAGGTGTTCGATTGCGGATGCTCCCGGTCCGGATAGTTGCCGTAGGCGGGGCTTTCTTCCCAGCTTTTTTCCCAGGAGAACGGCAGCTTCCCGGAGGGACTCGTCTGGCCGAAAATGATCTCCGCCAAGGCCTGGTTGCCTTCCGAGCCGGGATAATACGCGTGCAAGAGCACCGGCACGTGCTCGATCCATGGCGCCGTTTCCACGCTGCCGCCCGCGTTGAGCACAACGACCAGATGCGGGTTGAGCTTCGCCAACGTATTGATGAGATCCATCTGGCCCGGCGGCAACGCATAAGTGCGATCCCAACCTTCGCGTTCGTCCGCTGACCCATGGTCGGCCTGGAAGGCGCCCGGATCATCGAAGCCCACGCAAACGACCACCGCCTCCGCCTCGCGCACTGCTTGCTTGCCCGCTTCGCCCGTGTCCGGAGAGATCTGCGCCGCGCTCCAGGCCACCGGGCTCACGGCTGCGGGCGCCGCTTGCTGCAAAGCGTCGAGGACGCTGATGGCATGCGAGTAGGCAACAAAGGAGCTGCCGCCGCCGCCGGTGACGGGATGAGCGGAATTGGGCCCCACGACCACCAGGCGCTTGACCTTTGCCGGGTCCAGCGGCAGCAGGTTGGCTGTATTCTTGAGCAGCGTGATCCCGCCGCGCGCCTCGTCTTTGTTCACCACATAGCTGGCGGGATCGTCCGGGGGCAGAGACGCGTCCCTTTGCGGGCGATCAAACCAGCTCAGCTCAAAAGCCACGCGTAACAGGCGCCGGACCTTATCGTCGAGGGTTTGCGTCGTGACTTGGTGATCGGCCAGCAGCGGCTGCAATTTGGCGACCGTGTAGTACTTGCCCTCCGGCATTTCGAGGTCCAGGCCGGCGTTAGCGATGCCCAGCGTGTCGTGGCAGGAATACCAGTCAGACATTAACAGCCCGCGGAAATCCCACTCGCCTTTGAGGATATCGGTCAGCAGCCACCGGTATTGCGACATGTGCACGCCGTTGGTCAGATTGTAGGAGCTCATCACGCACTTGGGCTGCCCGTCGCGGATGGCGATTTGAAAAGCCCGCAGATCCAGCTCGCGCAGGGTGCGTTCGTCCACGTCGGATGAAACATAGTCCCGGCCCGCCTCCTGATCGTTGGCGACGAAATGTTTGACCGTCGCCGCCACTTCCTGGCTCTGCACGCCCCGGATAAACGCCGCCGCCAGGTCCCCGGCCAACACCGGATCTTCGCCCATGTACTCGAAATTGCGTCCGTTCAGCGGCGCGCGGTAGAGGTTGACGCCCGGCGCCAGCAGAAAATGAGCGCCGCGCGCGCGGCAATCGCGTCCCAACGACGTGCCGACTCTCTGCGCGAGCGCGGCATCCCAGCAGGCCGCCAGGCAGACGCTGGCGGTGTACGCGGGCGATGGCATCTCGTAGCGCACCCCCATGGACGCGTCCGCCATCTGGAAAGCGGGAATGCCCAGCCTCGGGATGGGTTGGGTGGTAAAGCCGGTGCCGCCGAGCAGCTTGATTTTCTCTTCCAGAGAGAGCCGCGCCAGCAGGTCCTCGGCGCGCGCGTCCGCCGGGGCGTTCTGGTCTTTGTCGGCGGGGTGCACTGCGGCGCCGGGCGTTTGGGCCGGAGCCGAAGCGGCCAGAGCCCCGAGGATTAGGGCAGCGCCCAAGATGAAGAGGACCCGAAGGCTTTTCACTGGAAGTTATTGAGGCCGTGACTCGGCCAGGGTGACCAACCTTAACCCGGCTGCAAGTCATGCTGCTGGAGGAAAGTCTCCAATTGCTTGGTATCGAAGTCCGCCAGCACGAGGTCGCCGTCTTCGATCAGCAGTGTCGGCGTCAAACGCTGGCCGGATATTTTGTGCATCCGCTCAAAGGCGGCGCGGTCGCGCAGCACATCGACCTGGGTGAAGGCGTAGCCGTGCGCCTCCAGATAGGCGATCGCCTCGCTGCACCAGGGGCAACGCGGTTTGACGAAGAGAATCCAGGGACGGTCAGACATAGCGGGGAGGTTTGGCGCGCAACATACGCGGAATACCGCCGGTGCAACACCCCGCAAAACTCGCGGGGGACCGCTCTTCAGGGTTGTGCGCCGGCGCCGAGTGAGCGGTAGAATGCCGCCAGCCGCTGGCCGATGACGGCAAACGACAAGTTTTGCTCTGCCCGCGCCTGGCCCTCGCGCCAGGCCTGGTCGTAGCGCGCGGGATCGGCCAACAACGCGGCCGCAATCTCCACGACTTGCGCCGGACTCTTGTCGTGCCCGGCGAGTGCGGGAAACGCGAGTTGTTCCACGGCGCCGTCACCGCCCACGCAAGGCAGACGGCACAGCAGGGCGTCGCCGGCCACCTGGCCAGGCACCCCGCTGCGGTCGAGTTGGAAAACCAACCGGTGGCGCGCCATTTCGCGCAGGTAAGCGGTGTAGCTCAGCGGCCCCTCCACCAGGCGCAACGCCGCGCCCGCAGCCGGGGAGAAATCCAGCTCCGCGAGCAGGCGCGCGCCCGGGCGGCCCTCGGTGTTGATCACCGTGACCGCTTCTCCCGTGCGCCGCTGCAGTTGGCTGGCCGCGGCCACCGCCGCCAAGTGCTG
>CAXUFU010000303.1:0-4256 GCA_964250275.1 uncultured Chthoniobacterales bacterium
GGTTAGGGTTGGGCGTAACCCCCATTGGCGGCGGTGGCAGACCCGCGTGAATATCTGCTGGTCGATGGCCACAGCGTGATTTTCGCGTGGCGGGAACTCCGTGCGCTCCATGACCGGCGCATGGCGGCGGCGCGCGAGGCGCTGATTAAAATCCTCACCGATTATCAGGATCAGAGCGGCATTCGCGTGGTCCTGGTCTTTGACGGACGCGGCGCGAAAGCGATCGACGAAGGAGAACCGGGTGGCATCCAGGTTTTTTATGCGCCAGCCGGGCGGACGGCGGATGAACTCATCGAACGGCTGGTCGCGAAGTACGCGGGCACCCATCGGCTCACCGTGGCCACATCCGATTATCTGGAGCAGCAAACTGCCATCTCTTTCGGGGCGGCCCAATGTGTCTCGGCGGAGCAGCTGCGCGGGGTGCTCGACGCGGCGGCTCGGGATTTTTCCCGCCGCGCCCGAACATACCGCGCCCGGTCGTGAACCAGCCACTGAACAACCCCCTGGCAACTGGTTTGAAGACGGCATGAGCGACGATCCACACGCTCCCGAGCGGCAGGAATCACCGCCGAACCCAGTCTGGTTCCGCCGGGTGCCGCGTGGACCGTTGGGCTGGGTGGTGCTCTTGACGCGCGGCTTGATTTTCGACCAGCATTTGCGCCGGGTGACAATGTTTTACGTCGTGTTGGCGGCGATGTTCATGGCGCTGGCCGGCGATGTGATCCTGGGCGGCTGGCTGCGCGAACATCTGCTGCGCTTTGCGCTTTACTGGCTGGCCTGCGGTTGGCTGACGATCCTGGCGGCGTTGCTGGCGATCTACGATCTGCTGATGCTGCGCGTGCAGCACCGGCTGCTGCGCCGGCAGTTGCGGGAGCGTATTTTGGGCGAGCAGATTTTGCGGGAGCAAAAGGAGCAAAAGGACCGGGAACTGGACGAATGAATTGCTACGGGCAGTGGCGGACGGTAGGATCGCTTCCGCCCACCATGAACATCTATCAGGTCGCCGGACTGATTTTTTTCTTTGGCGTCGTTGGTGGGATCGTCAACTGCATGGTGGTGGGTGCGCGAAAGCTACTCCCAGGATACGATCAAGGGCGGCACTGGCATCCGGGCTGGACGGGCAGTGCACTGATTGGCGGGGTAGCGGCCGCATTGATCTGGGGTATCTATGGCTCGTCGGCCTCGTTTGATCTGCTGGGTCAAACGCCGTTCGAGGGTCACCTGACAGTGGCACAGCTTTTCACCTCGGCCGCCGTCGGCATGGGTGGCAGTCGGATCTTGACTTTGGAAGCCCAAAAGTGGATTCTGACATATCAGAGGGATCGGGAGGAGGCTGCGAAAGACAACGTGGCCAAGGTCATTGAGACGCTCTTTGATCAACGGAAAGACACCTGAATCTATGGCTTGGGATAAAGAACACATTCTGCGGCTTGTGCACGAGGTGCGGAATACCAAGGGTGTTGCCTCGTTTCGGAAGTCTGAAGAACTTCTGGAATATGTGACAAGCCATCGCGATAAAGAGGACTCGAGCCGTGAAGTAGCTTCTGACGCGTCGGAGCAAAATCAACAGCGGCCGGAGCCAAGTTAGTCAGCCGTCTATCCGGGCTGCCATGACTTAGGACTCATGCGCAAAAGCCGGGAACAGATGGAGCGGGAGGAAGCAGCGCAGCTCGCGCCGTATGCCCAGCGTAGTGGTGAGTCCGCCGGCCGGCGGGACCCGCTGCCTCGCCATCCGTACCGGACCGAATACCAGCGCGATCGCGCCCGCATCATCCACTCGCGTGCGTTTCGCCGGCTGGAATACAAGACGCAGGTCTTTCGTAACGACACCGGCGATCACCTGCGCACGCGCCTGACCCACACCATCGAGGTCGCATCCATCAGCCGCACCATCGCCCGGGCGCTCTCGCTCAACGAAGATCTGGCGGAAGCCATCGCGCTGGCGCACGACCTGGGGCACGCGCCCTTCGGCCATCCCGGCGAGGAAACCCTCGACGGCCTGATGCAGGGTCACGGAGGTTTCGATCACAACGAACAAAGCTTGCGCATCGTCGAGTTGATCGAATCCGACTATCCGGAGGCGCCGGGTCTCAACCTGTCCTTCGAGGTCATCGAGGGTTTGCGCAAACACCAGCTTTTCTTTGAGCCTCCGCCCCGTGCCGCAGGCGGTGCGGGTTGGGACGCTGCCACCGAGCGCTACATGAGTCCCACGCTTGAAGCCCAAATCGCCAATTTGGCGGACGAAATCACCTACCACAGCCACGATCTCGACGATGGCCTCGACTCCGGCCTGGTGCGCGTCGAACAGCTCACCGGGATGGCCATTTGGCAGACCGCCTGGCAGGAAGTGCGCGCGCGCCATCCCGATCTCCCGGAACATGGCTCAAAAGCCGCCGTCATCCGCCGGATCATCGATCGCCAGGTTGAGGATGTTATCGCCACCAGCGACGCCCGGATCGAGGCCGCCCAGGTGCGTAGCGTGGCGGATGTACGCCGGCAACCGGCGCCCCTCACCAGCTACAGCCCGGAGCTGCTTGCTGCCAACCGCGAGCTGCGAAGCTTCCTCTACCCCAACCTGTCTTACCACCCGGAGGTCCGCGGCGCGAATGACCTGGGGTGCGCGCTGTTGGCGGAGGTCTTCGCGGATTATCTGGAGTCGCCCGGTAAGTTGGGCGAAGCGGCGTCGCGCCGGTTGGCCGGGGAGGGGTTGCACCGCACGGTCTGCGATTACCTGGCCGGAATGACCGACCGCTATTTGTTCGAGGAGCATGCCCGTCTTTTTGGCGGGCGCTCCGCAGCGATTGGGAAGCCGATTTCACGCGGATAGCACTCGCGCGAAGCCACAATTCGTCGGAACGTCTAGGCGATGAACTTTGCCAGCACGCGCACCGATTACGCCAAGGGAGAGCTGCGACGGACGGATTTGGATCCCGATCCGATCACGCAGTTCCATGTCTGGATGGACGCTGCGGTTGCGGCCAACGTATTGGAACCCACCGCGATGAGCCTCGCAACGGTCGGGAACGATGGCAGGCCGCGCGTGCGTACCGTCCTGCTCAAAGGACTGGATGAGCGGGGCTTCGCTTTTTACACGAATCTCGAAAGCCGCAAGGGCCAGCAACTGGCAGAGCAGCCCGTCGCCTCGCTGCTCTTTAATTGGTTGGCGCTGGAGCGGCAGATCATCGTGGCGGGCGGCGTCGAACGGGTGAGTGACGAAGAGGCTTTTGCCTACTTCAGCTCGCGACCCGTGCGCAGCCGCCGCGCCGCGTGGTCGTCGCCCCAGAGCCGCCGCATCGAGTCGCGCGCCAAGCTCGAGGCGCAGTTGAGCGAGATCCAGGAGCGCTTCCCGGACGACAACATCCCGCTGCCGCCGTTCTGGGGCGGCTTCCGCGTCAAGCCAGCGCAAATCGAGTTCTGGCAAGGCCGGCGCGACCGTTTGCATGATCGCTTCGAGTACACGCCTTCGCCGGACGGTACGTGGTCGATCGAACGTCTGGCGCCATGAGGAGAATCGTCCGGTCCCTGGCCGTCGTCTGCGTTGCGGCGGCTTTTGTCCCGGCCGGCGCGGCGGAGATCGCCGGCCGATATGCCGCGCAAACGGCAGCGGACGCGTCTGGGGCGAGTGCGACGGGTGAGGCGGCAGAAGCCGGCGCGCAAGTTGTCGAGATCACTCCGCATCGCAACGCCTATACTGTCTCGTATCAGACGGGCGCCAGCCGGCGCAAGCGGCACGGCTGGGGCTTGCTGGACGCGGACGCTCTCGTGGTCGCGCTCGCGACCGGCGGTCCCGCTTACGGGGTCGCCATTTACCATCACGAGGCCGGGGAGCATATCTGGAGCGGGCCTTGGATAAGCAGCCTGGATGCAGGAAACTCCGAGGGCCAAATTCGATTTGTTGAAGGTGCCGGGCTGGAAGGCCGCCATGCGTTGTTCTGTACCCGGCCCGGGGCAGGCAGCGTCTCCGGCACGGTGGAGATCAAAACAGCCGCCAACGGGTATCAACTGACCTTTAATCTCGGCCATGCGGTCTACTACGCGGCGGCGGCCGGTTGTTGCCGGGCGACCGCCTGGCGGTAGCTTGGAGTTTCGGGAGCGCGCCGGAGCTAGCCACCTATCAACCGGGTGCCAACGGCGCGTTAGCCGAGCACCATGTTTCCTGGACCACGCATCCGGGCAATCCTGTGGAAGAAGATCTGAGACCCATCAGCGACGACCAATATATCGCTGCGATGAACCAGGGTGGGTCCGTTTCTGGC
>CAXUFU010000304.1:0-4253 GCA_964250275.1 uncultured Chthoniobacterales bacterium
ATCCCTGGCAGGCGGAGCGCCCGCCCTACAATTCGGAGGCCGCTCCGCGAAGGGCCCGGAGGCAGATAGTCAGGCACGACGGAGCGTGCCCGTCCAAACGATTTTGGCTTGGGCTAAAAGGACCCGCTACACCGTCAGCGTCCGCTTCGCCGCGACCAGATAGGGCTGCAGCGCCTGCATCAATTCGCCGAAGAGCGCAAAATCGACCTGTTGCTCGCCATCGCTCATCGCTTCGGCGGGATTGGGGTGCACCTCGATGATCAGGCCGTCCGCGCCCATGGCGACGGCGCCGGCGCAGAGGATCGGCACCAGTTCGGCGCGGCCACAACCCTGGCTGGGATCGACCAGGACCGGCAAGTGGCTCTCCCGTTTGGCGATGGCCACAGCCGCCAGGTCCAGCGTGTTGCGCGTGTAGGTCTCGAACGTGCGGATGCCGCGCTCGCAAAGCACGACTTTGCCGTTGCCCGCGCTCAAGATGTACTCGGCGCCAAGCAGCCATTCCTCGATGCGTTGGCTGGGCCCGCGTTTGAGGAGGATGGGCTTGCCGGTGCGCGCCGCGGCCACCAGCAGGCGGAAGTTCTGGGCGTTGCGTGCGCCGATCTGCAGGACATCGGCCGTTTCGGCGACGGATTCCGCGTCGTATTCGCTGAGCAGCTCAGTGACGATTTTGAGGCCGGTTTCCTGCCGCGCAAGACGCAACAGTCGCAGGCCCTCCTTGCCCAGGCCTTGGAAATCGTACGGGGAGGTGCGCGGCTTGTAGGCGCCACCCCGCAGCATCGTCGCGCCGGCGCTCTTGACCGCGCGTGCGGTGGTCAAAAGCTGCTCTTCGCTTTCGACCGAGCAAGGGCCCGCGATCACGGTGAAACCCGTGCCGCCGACCGGGACGCCGTCGACGTCGATGATCTTCGGCTCGGGATGCGACTCGCGGCTGGCGAGTTTGTAGCGTTTTTGCACCCGCAGAACGCGCTCGACCTGGGGCAGGGCGTTGAGGCTTTCCAACGTGTGGTTGGTGGTCTCATCGCCGATGGCCGCCACGACGGTCTGCAAGGCGCCCGAGATTGCGTGCGCAGTGTAGCCGAGTTTCTCGACCTCGGTAATCACCTCGGCGATGCGCGACTCAGGCGTGCGCGGCTTGATAATGACAATCATACAAACGGCCGGACCGGGAACCCGGTTGGCGGAGGAGGGGGACGCTACGCACGGCGGCGGCGCACGCAACCGGCAAGTCCCCGGGGGTTTGGCGTTCCGCGCCTTCGCCGGCGGGAAAGCGGCCCGCCCGGCGCCTGAATGCGGTTGCGTTCCCGGGGGCGTGATTGAAGTTGGCGGCCGTGCACGATCCCAGTCATCACGCTCACGAGCCGGAGCAGCCTCTGCCCGTCAACGTGGTGCAAGCGCCCACCGGCGACGCAAGCATCGACCAGCAGGTCCGTGAACTGGTCAAACGTTGGGGCTGCGATCACTCGCCGGAGTTGATCGCGGAAATGATCGGCACGGTCCTCAAAATGGCGCAGGACCGCATGAGCCTGGGCGATCTGAAGATGTATAACCGCTCGCTCAAGGAGCTGCGGTATTCGGCACGCCTTTTCTCCCACTATAAGGATGTCCGCAAAATCTCCATCTTCGGCAGCGCGCGCACGCCCTCCGCCGCGCCGGAGGCCGTGGCCGCGGAGGTCTTCGCGCGGCGGATGTGCGAGGAAGGCTACATGATCATCACCGGCGGCGGCGACGGCATCATGGGCGCGGGCCGCGAACGCAGCTTCGGGCTGAACATCCGGCTGCCTTTCGAGCAAAGCGCGAACGTGACCATCGAAGGCGATCCGAAGCTGGTGAACTTCAACTACTTCTTCACGCGCAAGCTCAACTTCATGAAGGAAAGCCACGCCATCGCGCTCTTTCCCGGAGGCTTCGGCACGATGGATGAAGGGTTTGAAGCGCTGACGCTGCTGCAGACCGGCAAAGCCAAGCCGATCCCACTGGTGCTGGTCGATCAGCCTCAGGGCAATTACTGGCAGACCTGGTTTGATTTTTCCCGCGATCACCTGCTCAAGCTCGGGCTGATCTCCGAAGAGGACTTTCACTTCTTCCGCATCACGACGGACGTGGAAGCCGCGGTGAAAGAAGTGCTGAGTTTCTATCGGGTGTACCAGTCGAGCCGCTACGTCGGCCAGCAGATGGTAATGCGCCTGGCGCACCGGCTCACGGCGGAGGCGCTCGCCCGGATCAATGATGGGTTCGCCGACTTGCTGCGCGCCGGGCGGTTTGTGCAGGGCCCGGCGTTGCGCCAGGAGCGCAACGAGCCGGAAATCGCCGACCTGCCGCGGCTGATTTTCACGCCGCACCTGCGCAACTTTGGCCGGCTGCGGCTGCTGATCGACCAGATCAACGCCAGCGACGTGGAACGAGGCGCGGCGTCACTTTCGTGAAAAAGCGGGTTTGCAAACGCCGCCGGGTGGTCTAACATCCTCACTTCGCAACCCTTTCCCATGGCCAAGACTTCCTGGATCGAACGAGATAAACGCAAGCGCGCCACCGTGGCCAAATACGCCGCCCTCCGGGCCGAGCTCAAGGCCAAAAAGGACTACGCCGCCCTCTGCCAACTGCCGCGGGACGCGAGCCCGACCCGCCTGACCAATCGCTGCGTCGTCACTGGGCGCCGCCGGGCGTTCATTCGCCGATTCAAGCTTTCCCGTATCACATTCCGCGAGCTGGCGTCCAACGCCATGATCCCGGGAGTGACGAAGTCGAGTTGGTAGTGCGGGGTGCCGGCTGCGTCATTTTGGGGCGTGGCTCACCGGTCAAGATGCCCATCTACGAATACGAAGTAGAAGGGGGCGAGTGCGACCTGTGCGGCGGACGTTTCGAGTTGCGCCGCCCGGCCGATCGGGAAGCGCTGACGGATTGCCCGCTGTGCCGCAAACCGGTGCACAAAGTCATCTCGCTCAGCAGCACCCCTAAAGTCTCCCGCCAGCCCTCGGTCAGCGACGCCAAGAAGGCAGGTTTCACGGTGCTCAGACGGCGCGACAAGGGGGTGTACGAGAAGGAGTAGTGCTCTGGGGTCGCGTCTCCCGGCCATCTCATCCGACAGTGTGGCTGACGGCGGCGCAACTTGTGAGCGCGTGGGTATCGCCGGCAAGGTGGCCGGTCTGTATGAATTTCTTGTTTTTGTCCGGAGCAGGTGACGCGTTTGGCGGAGCCTGGGCAGCGGGCCGGTTCCTGGCGCAGGGCGCGGTCGTCCCGCCTGGTTGGGATTCTCCGGGAGTACTGTTGCTCAAGCTGGCGGCGGTCGCCGGCCTCATCCTGCTCAACGGATTTTTCGTCGCCAGCGAGTTCGCGCTGGTCAAGGTGCGCACGAGCCAGCTCGACACGTTGATCGAGAACGGCAACCGCCAGGCGGCCGTCGCCCGCCAGGCGTTGGACCGGCTGGACGCTTACCTCAGTGCCACGCAACTGGGCGTCACGCTGGCGAGTCTTGCCCTGGGATGGGTCGGCGAACCGTTCCTGCAACAGATGCTCAGTCCGTTCTTCGTGCTGCTCGGGATCACGACGCCGCTAGTGATCTCGACGCTTTCGGTCGCCATCGGGTTTATCGCGATCACGTTCCTGCACATTATCTTTGGCGAACTGGCGCCCAAGTACCTGGCGATCAGTCATCCGGTGCCGGTGGCGTTGACGCTGATGGGGCCGTTGCGCGGGTTTTACCTGCTCTTTAAGCCGGCCATCTGGTGCTTGCACCGGTCCTCGAACTTCATTCTCCAGCGCATGTTCCACATCGACCCGGTCGGTGGCAACGAGCTCGCCCACAGCGAGGAGGAGTTGCGCGTGATTTTGGGCGAGAGCGAGAAATCCAGCGAGGTGACGGCGGTGGGCAAAGAGCTCTTGATCAACACCCTGGATCTGCGCCGCCGGGTGGTGCGGGATATCATGACGCCGCGCGGGAAGGTCGTGTATTTGGACATCGACGCCTCCTTCGAGGAGAACCTGGAAAAGGCGAGCGCCTCCCGCCACACGCGATTCCCGCTCTGCAAAGAGTATCTCGATAATCCCATCGGCCTGGTGCACATCAAGGATTTGCTCGGGCTCGTCCGTCAGCCGCACGCGGACCTCTTGAGCGTCAAGCGCGACCTGCTGCTGGTGCCGGAGATGATGCCGCTCGAGCGGTTGCTGACGACTTTCTTGAGCAAGCACGCGCATCTGGGCGCGGTCGTCGATGAGTTCGGCGGCACGATGGGCATCGTGACGCTCGACAACGTGTT
>CAXUFU010000305.1:0-4247 GCA_964250275.1 uncultured Chthoniobacterales bacterium
GTCGCCGCTGCCGGCGCGGTTGAGCGTCACGAGCCGGTTGCTCGGCTGGCCCGCGGCGTTGGCAAAAGTTCCGGCGAAGAGCAACTTACCATTGCTTAGCCGCGCCATGGAGTCGAGCGCCAGCAAGCCCAAGCCGGAGGCGTCGAAGGTCCGGTCCACCTTGCCATCCGGGAGGAACTGGACCACCGCCAGCGGGGTGCCAGCCGTGGTGGGCTCACCGACCGCGATGATACTGCCATCCGGCTCGGGCAAAATCTGGCTGGCATGGCGCACGATGCTCCCATCGAGCGTGGGAGCGACGCCAGCTCCCCGCGCAAAACCAGGAGCGAGAGCAGACAGGACGCCGAGCATTGCCAGGACGAAGCCGGCGGATGAAAAGGAGGGACGCATGGCCAAGGTTTTGCCTCTAGAAAAGGGCGCTGATGGGTTCCGAGCGCGTTAAGTACATCGTTCGCCCGCGCAGGGCGAGCGATTTTCCCCGAGCGACACTTCCGAGTTGTAATGGCGCGATGGCGGGTGGACTTAAGAAGGCAGTTTTCAGATGCAAATCCAGCCCAGCCTAAATCGCATCGATCAAAAATTTGGCCTCCTGCGTGAGCACGGCCAGAAAGGCTTTATCGCTTACATCGGCGCGGGCGACCCGGATCTTGCGCGTACGCTCGACCTGGCCCTGGCGCTCGAAGGCGCCGGTGTTGACATCCTCGAGCTGGGCGTCCCGTTTTCCGATCCCCTGGCTGATGGCGCGGTCAATCAAGCGGCGGCTTCTCGCGCCCTGGCGGCCGGCACGACCGTGGCCGGCGTGCTCGCTTGCGTGCGGGCCTTGCGCACCCGCTCGGCCCTGCCGGTGGTGCTCTATACGTACTTGAACCCGATCTACTCCTTCGGCTTTAGCCGCTTCCTGGGCGAAGCGGCGGCGGCCGGCGTCGACGGCGTGCTCGTGCTCGATCTGCCCGCTGACGAAGCCGGGCGCAACGAGGAGCTCAGTCTGCGGCCCGAGGGCTTGCGCATGATCCGTCTGATCGCCCCGACAACCCCGCCGGACCGGATCGGGCGGATCGCCGCTGCCGCGGAAGGTTTCGTGTATTTCGTCTCGCGCGAAGGCGTGACGGGCGAGCAGCAGACCGTTTCGGCGTCGCTGGCCGCCCAGGTGGGTGCGATCCGGGCGGCCACCACCTTGCCGGTGGCGATCGGGTTCGGCATTTCCACGCCGGCCCAGGCTCGGGAGACGGCTGCCGCGGCGGATGCGGTGGTGGTCGGCAGCGCCATCGTGCGGCAGGTGGCGGATTTTGGCGGAGAGAAGGATCTGGCCGAGCGGGTGGCGGCTTTCGTGCGCCCGATGGTCGCGGCGGTCAAAGAAGAATTTTGAACGCGGCTGTAGGGTCGGGAACAATCCCGCAAGCGTACTATTCCCTGGCATGTACACGTTGCATTTCACCAAGATGAACGGAGCCGGCAACGACTTCGTCCTGCTCGATAATCGCGCGGGCGAATTGCAACTTCAGCCCGAGGTCATCGCCCGCCTCTGCGACCGCCACCGCGGCGTGGGCGCCGATGGCGTACTGCTCGTGGAAATGCCCTCGGCCGACCACGCCGAGCTGCGCATGCGCTACTTTAATGCCGACGGCGGCGAGGCGGAGATGTGCGGCAACGGCGCGCGTTGTTTCGCGAGATTCGGCGCGCACCTTCTCGCGGGCGGGAACGGGGCGAGCCGAGAGCGAGAGCAGCTCAGTTTTCAAACGCAAGCCGGCATCATCCACGCGCAACTGGAGGGCGAGACGGTCAAGCT
This sequence comes from uncultured Chthoniobacterales bacterium, assembly GCA_964250275.1. Lineage (GTDB taxonomy): Bacteria > Verrucomicrobiota > Verrucomicrobiia > Chthoniobacterales > SZAS-18 > CAXUFU01. The sequence goes on from CAXUFU010000305.1 coordinate 1,787, forward strand.
GGCCATGAGCCAGCCGGTCGATGGACGCGATCTCGGCGCGTTGGAAGCCGGCGGTACGCGGCTGGCGAAAGCTTTTTTCCTCAACACGGGCGTGCCGCACGTTGTGGTGCCCGTCGGCGACCTGAGCCAGACGGATGTCTGCGGCTGGGGCCGCGCCATCCGGTACCACGAGCGGTTTGCGCCTCGGGGGACCAACGCGAATTTTATCCAGGCGCTCGGTCCGCGGGAGATCCTGCTGCGCACGTACGAGCGCGGGGTCGAAGCGGAAACCCTCGCCTGCGGCACCGGCGCCACGGCCAGCGCCCTGGTTTATGCGGAGATGACGGGCATTGCCGGCCTATCGAGCATTGCCGTGCGGGTGCAATCTGGCGATTATCTGTACATCGGCTTTCGGCGCACGGGGCAGTGGGAGTTTACGGACGTCACGCTGGGTGGGCCGGCGGATTTTGTTTTCGAGGGGCGCATCAGCCTGTAGGATCCCCGCATCGTGGTTACCATCAAGACTTACCAGAGTGTGACGCAGGCCGGGTACGCCCATTCGTTGCTCGAGGCCATGGGCATCCGCGGCTTTCTGCACGGGGAAGACGCGTTTCAAGACGCGTTCCCGTTGAGCGACGGCATCCGGTTGCAAGTTGAGGAAGAGGACGTCGCCAAAGCGTTGGGCGTCCTGGATCAGCACGAAGGATTGGCTCCCCTCCCAGACGATTTCGTGCCGCCGCTGACGCCCGAGGATGAACAGGAACATCCCGATCCGCTGGAAAGCTGACCGCCCCCCCCCAAGCGCATGATCCGTTTCCAAGGCACCTACACCGCGCTGGTGACGCCGTTCCGCGACGGCCAGGTCGACGAAGACGCGTTCGCGGCGCACATCGAGCGGCAGATCGCGGGCGGAGTCGACGGGATCGTGCCGGCGGGCACGACGGGTGAATCGCCGACTCTCGACCACGAGGAGCATATCCGCCTCATCCGTCTGGCCGTGGAAGTTACGCATGGCCGCTGCCAGGTGATCGCGGGTACCGGGTCCAACTGCACGGCCGAAGCGATAGCCTTGACCCGGCAAGCGGCGCAAGCGGGTGCCGACGCCGCCTTGCTCGTCGCCCCCTATTACAACAAGCCGTCGCAGGAGGGGCTCTTCCGGCATTATCGGGCGATCGCGCTGGCGACGGAGCTGCCGCTCATCCTTTACAGTGTGCCCGGGCGGTGCGGCGTCGAGATCGGGGTGGAAACGACGCGCCGGTTGGCGGCGGAATGTCCGCAGATCGTCTCGATCAAGGAAGCCAGCGGCAACACGGATCGGGTGAGCCAATTGCGCGCGGCACTGCCGCCGGAGTTTACGATTTTAAGCGGCAGCGACGAAGTGAACCTGCCGTTTCTGTGCGCCGGCGCGAATGGCGTCATCAGCGTCGCATCGAACTTGATCCCGGCGGAGATCGCGCGCCTGGTGGCGGCGTTTTTCCGCGGCAAAACGGATATCGCCTGCGGGTTGCACGCGGAGTTCTACGGGTTGTGCAAGGATCTGTTCATCGAACCGAATCCGGTGCCGATCAAAACCGCCATGTATTTGGCGGGCTTGTTGCCGAGCGCCGAAGTGCGCCTGCCGCTCTGTGAGATGAGCCCGGCCAATCTCGAGCAACTGCGGTCCACGCTCACCCGGCTGCAAATGGTCCGCCCGTGAGCGACGCGACAGGGGCTCCGCTCAAGGTGGCGCTTTGCGGCGCCGCGGGCCGCATGGGGTTGGCGATCCAGGCGCTCAGCCAGCGCGAGGCAGACCTTTATTCGATCGTCGGAAGGGTGGGACGAGACGGGAACGCGGCCAAACAAGCCATTGCTGCGGCGGAGGTGGTGATCGACTTTAGCTCCGCCGCTGGCACCGAGCCGCTGCTCGCCGCGTGCCGGGTGACCGGCAAACCTGTCGTCATCGGCACGACCGGCCACGACGCCTCGCAACGGCACGCCATCGCCGCCGCCGCGCGTGAGATCGGTGTGGTGTTCGCCGCGAATTTTAGCGTCGGTGTCAACGCGTTGTTCTGGCTGACCCGGGAAGCAGCGCGGATCCTGGGGCCGGGCTTCGACCTGGAAGTCGTCGAGATGCACCACCGGCTCAAGCAGGACGCTCCCAGCGGCACGGCGCGCCGGCTCGCTGAAATCCTGGCCGGGGAACGGGGTCTCGACTACGCGCACGACGCGGCGCACGGGCGGCAGGGGTTGATCGGCGCACGCGGCCCGCGGGAGATCGGGATGCACGCGATCCGCGGCGGCGACGTGGTCGGCGAGCACACGGTGCTTTTCGCTGGCGCCGGTGAGCGCGTGGAGCTGACGCACCGGGCGTCGAGCCGGGAGACGTTCGCCGCCGGCGCGCTGCGCGCGGCGGGTTGGCTGGTCAGCCAGCCGCCGGGGCTCTACGGCATGGAAGACGTCCTGGGGTTGCGTACCCCCCCAAGGAAGGGATGGGGTAGGGGAG
>CAXUFU010000306.1:0-4215 GCA_964250275.1 uncultured Chthoniobacterales bacterium
ATCCCCCGTAGCCGGGTTGGCCCTCGACGAAATAAAACGATCCTCCCACCAGGACCTTGCCGTCCGGCTCGACCGCGACCGCAAAGACGATCGGGACGTAATCCGGCTGGAGCGTGGTGATGGTCGCATCCGTCAGCATGTTATAGCTCTGGATGGCGGGAGGAATGAAACTGGGATCGAGCGTCCCATCGCGGTGGACGCGCGCCAGCAAGCTGCGTGGCACGCCGTCAACTTCCGAAAGTGTGCCGGCCACGATGATGTTGCCGTCACTCTGGACCGCAATGGCGTTTACCCGGTCGCCCTGCACCTGGGACACGTTGAACCCGGCATCCAGGCTGCCTGCCGGCTTCGCAGACACGGCAGACACGAGACTGCCGAACAAGAGAACGGCAGCCAGCCAGATTGACCGCCCCACGATTGTCGGAGCCGGTACGTCAGTAGTCATCGGCTAGAACTCTCAAAATCAGCGGCGAACGTCAAGACGATACGCGCTCAGCGAGCTAGGTTAGCCGTTGCGCCAGTGTCTGGAAGTCGCGTTCCGCCCACGCGGCGCAGGTCCAGAAAACGCCAACAGCAGGTGTCCGTGAGAACACCTGCTGTGGCAGAACTTTCGGCGGGTGATTGGCACCCTGATCCGGCAGGAATCAAGGAGTCACAAAACCGCCGGGAGGAGGCACGATGGGAGGAGGCGGGCCCCCCGGGCCACCCCCGGGCCCGCCCGGCGTGTTGGTCACGGGCGGAACCTGCGGGACGACTTGATTATCGGGCGCCTGGCCGAAGGCGCTCAGAGAGAGGATGCGCAGCGGTTGCGCGGTGTTGGTCGCAGCCACGGGCTGGTCCTTGAAATCGCGGTCCTTGTAGTCCGCCTGATCCTTGAAGTCGCGGTCTTTGAAATCCTTGAAGTCGCCGGCCGGAGCGGAAGTGGGCAACGGATGAAATTCCGCCACCAGGAAGCGCCCCGCCTGTCCGGTCATGTCTGCGTCCAAACGATTCAGGCCCGGCTGTGCGGAAGTATCCACCGAGTAAATCGCCTGCCGTCCACCGGGGCCGCTGCGGCCGTCATACTCCCCTGAGGCGTAGCTGACCGGCTGCGTGCTGGGTGAGCCGACATAGCTGACGTAACGGGACTGCTCGTCCTTGCGGTACGGGTTATCGATCAGGTAGAAGTCGAGCCGGCCAGCCGGCGCCACGTACACGCAGCTCAAGCGGTTGATCCTGCGGCGGGCGCCGAGGTCCACCACCACGGCCGGAGCGGGGTCGGTCGATTCAAAGGCGAAGTGGTTATCGACGTTTCCGGCGATGATCGCTTGCGCTTCGTCGAGATCACCCCCGCGGGACAAAGCCACCACGCGGGAGCCGGCGTCCAAACTGGCGACATCGAAATAGATGTTGCGCGTTTCGGAAGGCGAGATGCCGGGCAGGTCAGGCGATTCGCTGTTGAAGTTAAAGCTCTGTGGTTTGGCCTGGAAGTAGCCGATCGACGGCGCGCCAAACAGGCCCACGCCCGAGATCCGGCCCGGACGCTCGGTGTTGATATCGATCTTCACGTAGCGAGCTTCCACGCTGCCCAGGTCCGTTACGACGATCTGCGAGCTGTTGAAACTCTCGCCGCTAGCGAGCGTGCGCCAGCCGGGAGCATCAAAGTCCAGCTTGGTGCTCGAGACCGAGACGGAGTAGGTACCGGCCGCGTCAAAGTTGACGAAATCGAAGCGGTTGAGCACCTGAATTTTGCTCAGGCTAAAGATGAGGCTCGTCTTGCCCGGCAGCAAAGGGTACGTCAACGCCGCGTCCGCACTGATCAACGCCTGCGGGGAATCATTCTCCTCGATCGAGCTCTTCTCCGGGTTCTTGCCTTTAGGTTCCCGGGCTTCCAGCCGGGTGCCCAAGTCGCCACGCGCCAGATTCACCGGCAGCCGGCTGGAGGCCGTCGGTGGCGCGACATCTGCCGCGTTCGCCGCGGGACTGGCAGGTGCGAGCGCGCCAGCGCAAACGGCTGCGAAGACACCCTGGTAGAGAAGGTATTTGTTCATTTTGATTTCTCCCTGCGATAACTTTCGCGGCCCTTATGCCCAATTTTCTTACGGCTGGCAAGATATATTTTCACATGTTTGAAACTTTTTTCTTAAACATGCGAAACTTGCGGAAACTTTGGCACCTGTGCTTCCACCGTAATTCGCAAAAAACTTCAACACGCGGCGGAACGCCGAATCAAATAACTTTCTCTCCCCAGATGCACTGAAAAAGATCGGTTCCGGTGATTTTTTTCTCCAGGGCCGATCAAGAAGAGACGCAGCGGCTTTTCCTCAGCGCGCAAACAGACGCTCGAAAAACGCCCGCATCTCCGCGAATGCCGCCTCTGCCGACGCCGCATTGTAAGCCGTCGGCTTGGTCAGATCGTTGCCGGCCTCCGGATTGGTGAAGGCGTGCACGGTGTTTGGATACGCCACCAGTTTGTAAGGGACGTGCACGTCGTTCATCTCCGTCATAAACCCGGCCACGTCTGCCGGCGGCACGAGCGGATCAAGCGAGCCGGTCAAAATCAGAAGCTCTTTGGCTTTGATCACGCCAGGCTGCGCCGGCAACCCGGTTTTCAGGCCCCCGTGGAAGGTCACCACTCCGGTCAGCGGCGCGCCGGCACGCGCCAGCTCGAGTACGGTCGTCCCACCGAAACAGAAGCCGATGGCGCCCAGGCGCTCCGGATCGACCCCGGGCTGCTTACGCAACTCTTCCAACGCCGCCTCGGCGCGCGTGCGGAATAAAGTGAAGTCCTTGTAAAAAGGCGCCGATAACTTCGCCGCTTCCGCCGGGTTCGCGGCGTGGACTCCCTTCCCGTACATATCGAGTGCGAACGCGATGTAGCCCAGGCGCGCCAGATCCTCCGCCTTGGCGCGGGTAAACGGCCCGTATCCGGTCCAATCGTGCGCCACCAAAATGCCGGGGGCAGGGCCGGTGGATTTCGCTGGCCGGGACACGCTGCCCTCAAAAGTGCTGCCGCCGATCTGATACGTGAGCGTCGTGGTTTCGATGGCTGGTGCAGGAGCGGGCTCCGCCTGGGTGGAAGAAGTTGAGGTCATGGCAAGGGCAAGGGTCGTGATGAAAAAGAGGCGTTTCATCGGGCAATATGACTGTGAGGGCCTGGAAACGCCATGCCCAAGTCCGCCGCCGGCCCCAGCGGGAAGCTCGTTCAGGCGCCAAGGTGCGGAGTTGGGCAGGTCTTCCGCGCGTATTTTGCTTTCAGATGGCGCGGCGCAAGTTCTACTTTGGCGGCGCATGCAAGAATATCTGCGCCTGCTGCGGACCGTGCTCGATCACGGCGTGCGCCGCGACGATCGCACGGGCATCGGTACCCGCGCCATCTTCGGCGCCCAAGCACGCTTCGATCTGCGCACCGGTTTCCCGTTGGTCACCACCAAGAAGGTGCATCTGAAGTCGATCATCTATGAGCTGCTCTGGTTCCTGCGCGGCGACACCAACACCGCCTATCTCCAGGCGCACGGCGTGACCATCTGGGACGAATGGGCGGACGCCGCCGGCGACCTGGGACCCATCTATGGGGCACAGTGGCGCTCGTGGCGCACGCCCGGGGGCGGCAGCGTCGACCAGATCGCCACCGTCATCGAGCAAATCCGGCGGACGCCGCACAGCCGCCGCCTGCTCGTCAGCGCGTGGAATCCCGGAGAGCTCGACCAGATGGCGCTGGCGCCGTGCCACGCCCTCTTCCAATTTTTCGTGCAGGACGGGGAGTTGAGCTGCCAGCTCTACCAACGCAGCGCCGATCTGTTTCTCGGCGTGCCCTTCAACATCGCCTCCTACGCCTTGCTCACCCTGATGATCGCCCAGGTGTGCGGCCTGCGCGCCGGCGAGTTCATCCACACTTTCGGCGATCTGCACCTCTACGAGAACCATCTGGAACACGCCCGCCTGCAGCTCACGCGCGAGCCGCGGCCGTGGCCGCAAATGCGCTTGAACCCGGCCGTCACCCAGATCGATGCTTTCGTGTATCAGGACTTCGAGTTAACTGACTATCAGCCGCATCCCGCGATCAAGGCGCCCATCGCCGTCTGACCGGAGCCAGCCGACCATGAAAGCCATCGTCGCCATGACCCGGGACCGGGTGATAGGAGCGCAGGGCAAAATGCCGTGGCATCTGCCGGAGGACTTCCGCTGGTTTCGCGCCGCCACCCTCACCCACGCCGTGCTGATGGGCCGCAAGAC
>CAXUFU010000307.1:0-845 GCA_964250275.1 uncultured Chthoniobacterales bacterium
TGTTACCCATGTCTCCGGCCATGTGTAACCCATGTCTCCGGCCAAAACACGGAGATCCATCCCTACCTTTTTCTTAAAGAGCAGCTTCGCTGCGACGATCCCCACCTGACGTGCCGGCCTTCGACGGTCATAGACCGCCGCTACAGCCAGAGCCGGAAAGCGCCTTGCCCAAGTGCGGATGACGCGGCATCCTCGTCGCTGCCCGCCACCCTGCCATGGATGAACGCCTCTTCGTGCTGATCAACCGGCAATGGACCAGTCCAACGCTCGACCGCATCATGGCGGCCGCCTCGTCGCTCGATGTCTGGGCGCCGTTTCTCATCGTGCTCGTTCTGTTAACGGCCTGGTTCGGCGGCCGGCGCGCCCGGGTTTTCCTGGTTTCGCTCGCGGTGCTGCTGGCCGTGGGTGATGGCCTGATGGACCGCACGCTCAAGCACGCCATTCACCGCCTGCGTCCCTACCAGGCTATGGCCAATGTCCGGGAAGTCGATCTCGCCCGGCACGCGCGGCCAAGGCTGCTGGCGCTCTTCCAGCCGGTTTCAGTGCTGATGTCGCCGGCCCCGCCGCCGGCAGACGACACAGCCTACGAATTGACGGGGCGATCTTTTCCCTCCAGTCATGTGGTCAACAACTTCTGCGTGGCGGCAACGCTCGCGCTTTTTTACCGGCGTTGGGGCTGGCTGTACTTCGTGCCGGCGGCGTTGGTGGCGTATTCCCGCATTTACGTCGGAGCGCACTGGCCCAGCGACGTGTTGCTCTCCGCCTGCCTGGCACTGGGATACGCGATCTGCCTGCTGACGTTTTTGCAATGGATGGCGCTGCGCATTCCGGCTGTAGGGCGGGCG
>CAXUFU010000307.1:855-4212 GCA_964250275.1 uncultured Chthoniobacterales bacterium
CCCGCCGGCGGGCCCCGCCCCCACCCCCCGCACCCCCCCCCCCCCCGGCAGGCGAAGCGCCCGCCCTACAATCGGAAGCCGCCTCCCATGACAAACGCGCGGAGGCGCCGGCGCGATGAAAACGTCGCCCACGCGCTACGTGTTCGTCTTCCTTCTGCTCCTGACCGGTCTGCGCCTGGCGTACATCGGGCAGGTCGAGCTTTCCCCGGACGAAGCCTATTACCGCATGTGGAGCCAGCACCTGGACTGGGGCTACTACAGCAAAGGCCCGGGCGTGGCGCTGGCCATCCGAGCGGGCACCGCGCTGGCCGGCGACAACGCGTTCGGCGTGCGTTGCCTGAGCCCGCTGCTCGGGCTGGCGACCAGCCTGCTGCTCTTTGCCCTGGCCCGGAGGCTGTATGGCGTCAGCGTGGGCGTTTGGCTGGTGGTCCTGCTCAATGTGCTTCCCATTTCGCAGGCGGGATCGTTGCTCATGACCATCGACCCGCTTTCCATCGCGTTCTGGTCGGCGGGGCTCTTGACCTGCTGGCTGGCGCTGGAACGGCGCGGGCTCAACCTTCTGTACTGGCTGCTGACGGGCTTGTGCATCGGCCTCGGCTTCCTTTGCAAATACACGAATGCCATGGAGTTGCTCGGCGTCGCGTTGGCTCTGGTGCTCGTGCCGCGTTGGCGCTCCGAATTCCGCCGGCCCGGCTTTTATCTCATGCTAAGCGCCACGGTCGTGAGCGGCTGCCCGCCGGTCTTTTCGAACGCGACCCACGCGTGGATCACCTTGGGCCATCTGCGCGCGCGCGGCCGGCTCGATAGCGCGTTCGACCGGCCTCTGCACGAGTTCGGCGATTTCCTCTCGGCGCAAGCGGCGGTGTATTCGCCGTTGGTTTTCGTCGGCATCCTGGTGGCGATCTGGTGGGGCTGCCAACAGGCTCGCGCCCAAGCTCCGCTCACACCCCCGGCCGGCGACGACGCCCCGGCAACCAGCGACGACGCCCCGGTGGCCGGCGGCTTGCCGCCGGAGACGGAGAAAGCCCGCTTTCTCCTGGCTTTCGGTCTGCCGTTGCTGGTCATGTACGCGTTGCTGGCCTTCAAAACGGCCGGGGAACCCAATTGGACCGCGCCCGCCATCATCAGCCTGAGCGTGCTGGCCACCGCTCTGTGGCACGAACGCGCCCAGCGCAGCCGGGCTGCCCGGGTGTTTTGCTTTTGCGCGCTGCTCATCGCTTTGCCGGTCAGCGTCTTGATGATCGATACCGATCTCGCGCGGCAGGCCGGCTTCCATTGGCCGTACGACCGGGATCCCACCGCCCGGCTGCTCGGCTGGCGCGCCACGGCGCAGGCGGTGGCGGGGTTCCGGCAGGAGGAAGAGCGCACGCTCGGCGCGCCGGTGTTCCTCATCGCGAACCGGTATCAGTTGGCCTCCGAGTTAAGCTTTTACCTCCCTGCTGGCCACCCGGTGGCGGCAGGGCATCCACCCGTCTACCTGCCGCAATCCCAGGATCTGGAGACGCAGTTTTCTTTCTGGCCGGGTTACGATGAAACGCTCGTCAGCCCGCCGCGAGCGAAGGACGCTCCGCCACCGCGTAACGCCGAGGAAGAGTTCCAGGACATCCGCGAGAGCCCGTACGTTGGCCACAGCGCGCTGTTCATCACCGACGAAGACCGGTTGCGCCGCTTGCCCGACGCCATTGAATCCGGCTTCGAGCAAACCAGTCTGGTCGCCGAGTACGTCATCCGCCGCCGTGGCTTGCCTCTGCGCCACCTGCGGATTTACGCCTGCTTCAACTACAAGGGGCTCGACCTGTGAAAAAAGCGATGGGTCTCCTACCCGGTCCTCATTTGTCCGTCTGGGAGCGCGCCAACCGGACGGCGCGACCCACTTACCAGAACGTCTGCCAGACAGCCAGGGACCGGCTCAGGAAAGCCAACCCTACCTCGAGCAGCATCACTCGCCGATGATCTTCACCAGCACGCGCTTATCCCGTTTGCCGTCCAATTCGTAGTAGAAAATCTGTTCCCAGGGACCGAAATCCAGCCGTCCGTTGGTGACCGCCACGACGACTTCGCGGCCCATGATCGTGCGCTTGAGATGCGCGTCGGCGTTGTCCTCGGAGCCGTTGTGCTCGTACTGCGCGTACGGCTTTTCGGGTGCGAGCTTTTCCAGCCAGCGTTCGAAGTCGCGGTGCAAGCCGCTTTCGTCGTCGTTGATGAAGACGCTGGCCGTGATGTGCATGGCGTTGACCAGCACCAGCCCCTCGTGCACGGCGCTCTCGGCCACACATTGCTGCACGCGTTCGGTGATGCGGAAAAGCTGGCGGCGCTTCTCCGCTTGGAACCAGAGTTCCTGGCGGTGGGATTTCATGGGCAAGCCGAGCATCTTGTCCTGCCTGGCCGCCCGGCGCAAGATGGCGCCTTGTTTTTAGAGGGTTGCACGCCGGACGCGTTCACGGCTACGGTTCAGCCCTGCCTCGCTCCGCACCCGATGTCTTCCGCGCCCGCCTTGTCCGTCGTCATTCCGTTGTACAATGAGGAGGAAAACCTGCCCATTCTACAGCAGGAGTTGACAGCCGCGCTCGGTGGCCTCGATTACGAGATCGTTTTCGTCGACGACGGCTCGCGCGACGCCACCCGCCGGACCATCGTGCCCGATGCGGAGGGCCGGGTGCGCGTCCTCGCCTTCGAGCGCAACGCCGGCCAGAGCGCCGCCATGTACGCGGGCTTGCACGCGGCGCGCGGACAATCGCTGGCGCTGCTCGACGGCGACTTGCAAAACGATCCCGCCGATATCCGCAAGCTGCTCGCCGCGGCGCAACGCACCGGGGCCGACCTCGTTTGCGGCTATCGCGCGCACCGCAAGGACACGCTCGTCAAACGTCTCACCAGCCGCATCGCCAATTTCGTGCGCAGCCGCTTTACCCGCGACGGCGTGCGCGACACCGGTTGCACGCTCAAGCTCATGCGCCGGGAATGCGTCGGCGCCCTGGTGCCGTTCGTAGGCATGCACCGGTTCATTCCGGCGCTGGTCAAGGGAGCGGGTTATTCCTTGCTCGAAGTGCCGGTCAACCATCGGTCCCGCCGGTTCGGCGTCAGCAAGTACGGCCTGGGCAATCGAGCCCTGCGCGCGACCATCGACATGTTCGGTGTCCGCTGGCTGCTGTCGCGGCAGTTGCGTTACCGGATCGCGCCGGATGATAACGCGCCAGCCGAAACGCCCATGGTCCACACGGAGCAGCGTGAATCATGAAACTTCGCCGGTGGCTCACCGCCATTTTCTACGGTTTCGCCGCGGCCCCCCGGCTGTGCGCCTGTCCCGCCACACCCACGCCTTCCCCAGCGGCCTTCCTGACTGCAACCCCGACCCCG
>CAXUFU010000308.1:0-4201 GCA_964250275.1 uncultured Chthoniobacterales bacterium
ACGAGGAGGATCATCTGCGCATGCAGGCGATCCGGTGCGGCTTCCAGCTCAAGAACGCCTACAAAATGATCAACAAGGTCGACTCGGCATTGGAAGAGAGCCTGGACTTCGCTTTCAATCCCCAGCTTGGCTACCTGACGGCTTGCCCGACGAATGTCGGCACTGGCATGCGGGCTTCGGCCATGCTGCACCTGCCGGCGTTGGTGCTCGACGAGAACATCAACAAGGTCGTGCAGGCGGTGAACAAAATCGGCTTGGCGGTGCGTGGTCTGTACGGGGAGGGGACGGAGGCGATGGGCAACCTGTTCCAGGTGTCCAACCAGACGACCCTTGGGGAGAAGGAAGAGGACATCATCAACCGCCTGGCCAAGGTGATCGAGCAGATCATCGGGCACGAGCAGGCCGCGCGGGAGACGCTCCTGGAGAAAAAGCGCACCATGCTGATCGATCAGGTGGGTCGGGCGTACGGCATCTTGCGCAACGCATACTCGATGAACTCGAAGGAGGCGCTGAACTTCCTGTCCTTGATCCGCCTGGGCGTGGATCTGGGCTTTTTTCCCGATCAGTTCCGGATGCCGGCGGATGAGCTTTTCATGGAGACGCAGCCGGCGCACTTGCAGAAGAACTCGCAGCAAAAACTCAGCGCGGAAGAGCGCGACGCGTTGCGGGCCGATATCGTGCGCGCCAAACTGCGCACATTCCCGATGCCGAACATGTTCCAAGCGCCAGCGGAGCCCGGTGGCAACGGTAACGGCGACGCCAACTGACGGTTCTTTCCGACTGTAGGGCGACCGCCCCGGTTGCCGGGCACGGCGCTGACCCTGGCAGGCGAAGTGGCCGCCTTACAGCGAACCGATCAACGAGTCCAATACGCAGTTCGTTACCATCGGCATCAAGTCCGCCGGTTCGATCGCAAGGCTGCCTGCTGGTCAATTGACCCACAAAAAGGCGATCCAAGGCAGAAGCCGTGTCAGTCAACAAACATGACCGCTGCCAGAGAGGAGAGAGCGATACCTGGCAGAGGGTTTGGTCCGGTCCGGTGCCTGCTCGACATCGCGCGGACTACGGCCTGTTCACGATTTTAATCACGGCCTGTTTCGGCTCTCCGATGGTGTAGCCATCGCCCGGAACCAATGTCAGCTTCACGGCCACGGCGTCCAAGTTTCCCTTCCGCGGCCTGATCTTGATAATCGCCGAAGTTTCGCCCGCGGGCACGATGATCGTATCGCTCAACATATTGTAATCCACGCCCTCGACACCGGTTCCCCCGAGCTTGAAATCGACCTGAAGATCCGCTGTTGCAGCGGAGGAAAGCTCGATCGACACCCTGCCAGCGAGGCCGGTGGAACGGATCGCTTTGGGCTGTTTCACGCTCAGGGTAGCCACCGGCACCTGTACCGCGGGCGGCACTACCTTGCCCGAAAATGTGAAAGGACTGCCTACGACATTGGCGATCACGATGAAGTACTGCTGCTGCGCGGTGACAACGGTCGAAGGAAAGATACCGGTGGCAGTGGGACTGCTGGCCAGATAGGTGGACGCGCTCGGAGTGCCGGGGCCTTTGAAAAGGCCAATCAGGGAGTAATCGCCGTCGCTCAGGTGGAAGGTCGAAGCGGTAAACTCGCCTGAAATGGACGGCGTGAAGGAATACCAAACGGTCACTTTAGCGAAGGTCAACGGATAACCGGCCGCCCTCTCAAAGCTTTCCTGTGTGGCTCCGGCATCATTGCCATCGAGCGAGAAGGAGGCGCCTGACGGGATCACCTGGGCGTTGGCGAGATCATCGTTCGCAGGACTGGCGTGTCCGGGAGATAACCCGGCCGCCAGGAGAGCCAGGATCAGCAGGATAACGCGGGCGGGCGGGGCGAAGCACGGCGAGTAAGGATATTTCATAGACTGAGGATTGATGGTTCGGAATGACGGGTCGGATGAGGCTCCACGATTGTGAAGGGGTTAGTCAACATATTCATTCTGAACTACATAGGCAACCTGTTCCAGGTGTCCAACCAAACGAACCTTGGGGAGAAGGAAGAGGACATCATCAACCGCTTGGCCAAGGTGATCGAGCAGATCATCGGGCACGAGCAGGCCGCGCGGGAGACGCTCCTGGAGAAAAAGCGCACCATGCTGATCGATCAGGTGGGTCGGGCGTACGGCATCTTGCGCAACGCCGGCGCACTTGCAGAAGAACTCGCAGCAAAAACTCAGCGCGGAAAAGCGCGACGCGTTGCGGGCCGATATCGTGCGCGCCAAACTGCGCACGTTCCCGATGCCGAACATGTTCCAGGCACCAGCGGAGCCCGGTGGCAACGGTAACGGCGACGCCAACTGACGGTTCTTTCCGACTGTAGGGCGACCGCTCCGGTTGCCGGGCACGGCGCTGACCCTGGCAGGCGAAGCGGCCGCCTTACAACGGACCGCGCTAATGTGGCGCTTAGAGGCGCGCAGATGTCGCTTCCACGCCCAACACTGTCGCACCCAGCCGCTGTTCCCCCTAGGTACGGGCGCCCCGCGGCCAAAGGCACAGCAGGTGCTCAGGTATCCGGACCGTGGCGGATAAGTTGATTTGCTGGAACGGACCCGCTATCTTTCGATCAGCGTGCTCACTTTGGTTCTGGAACGTCTAAAATGATGAACAACTTTACTCCCCGTGCTCAGCAAGTTCTGGCCTTGGCCCGCAAAGAGGCCGACCGCTTCAACCACAATTACCTGGGCACTGAACATCTCCTGCTCGGGCTCATCAAGCTCGGCCAAGGGGTCGCCGTCAACGTCCTGCAAAAGATGGGACTGGATATGGAGACGGTCCGCATGGAAATCGAGAAACAGGTCGGCAGCGGGCCCGAGACCAAAATGGTCGGCAATATTCCCTACACGCCGCGCGTCAAGAAGGTCCTGACGCTGGCGGGCAAGGAAGCCAAAAGCTTAAACCACTCCTATGTCGGCACCGAGCACATCCTGCTCGGCTTGCTGCGGGAGGGTGAAGGCGTGGCGGCGCGCGTCCTCAAGAGTTTGGAAGTCGATATTGAACGCACCCGCAACGAAATCCTCAAAGAACTCGATCCCAACTTCACCCCGCCGGAGGCGGAACAGGAAATGCCCGCTGAAAATGGCAATAAGAAGGACGTCAAAACACCGGCGTTGCGCGCCTTTGGCCGTGACTTGACCGAACTCGCCAAGAAGGGCGAACTCGATCCTGTCATTGGCCGCCGCAACGAAATCGAACGCGTCATCCAAGTCTTGTGCCGCCGCACCAAGAACAACCCGGTGCTCCTCGGTGAGGCGGGCGTGGGCAAGACGGCCATTGCCGAAGGGCTGGCGCAGGAAATTGCCAGCGGCAACGTGCCGGAGCTGTTGCGCGACAAAAAGGTGATTACCCTGGACCTCGCGTTAATGGTGGCAGGCACCAAATACCGCGGCCAGTTTGAGGAACGCATCAAGGCCGTGATGGACGAGATCCGGCGGTCGCGCAACGTCATCCTCTTTATCGATGAGTTGCACACCATCGTGGGCGCCGGTTCCGCGGAGGGCGCCATGGACGCTTCGAACATCATCAAGCCTGCGCTGAGCCGGGGCGAGTTGCAGTGCGTCGGTGCCACCACGCTCAACGAGTACCGCAAATACATCGAGAAGGATGCGGCGCTCGAGCGGCGTTTCCAGACCGTCAAGGTCGAGGCGCCGAGCGTCGAGGAAGCCATTCTGATCCTCAAAGGCTTGCGGCCAAAATACGAGCTGCATCACAAGGCCCGGTTGACGGATGAAGCGCTCGAATCTGCCGTCAAACTTTCGGATCGCTATTTGACCGGGCGCTTCTTGCCGGACAAGGCGATCGACGTCATGGACGAGGCCGGCGCCCGCGCTCGCATCGGCGCCATGACCCGGCCGCCGGACGTCAAGGAAATCGAGAAGGACATCGACGATATCCGCATTGAAAAGGAAGCGGCCATCAAGGCGCAAGATTTCGAGAAAGCGGCCTCTCTGCGCGACACGGAAAAGCAGGCCAAGGATCGCTTGGAGAAAATCCTGGCCGACTGGCGCGAGCAGCGCGAAGAGCGCGAGGTGATCGTCACCGAAGACGACATCATGCACATCGTCTCAAAGTTCACCGGCGTGCCGCTCCAGCGCATGGAGCAGAAGGAAACGCAGAAGCTGCTCGCGATGGAAACCGATCTGCGCCAGCAAGTCATTGGGCAGGACGAAGCGG
>CAXUFU010000309.1:0-4189 GCA_964250275.1 uncultured Chthoniobacterales bacterium
CGGGGCCCCCAGCCCGCCCCCCCCCCCGCCCGCTCTCATACAGCCGGGTGCTGCGTGGTAAATAGACCACCGCTACAAAAAGGCTGCGACGGGCATCAGGGTGAGGTCACGGAGCTTTCTTCTCCCTCCTTCAACTGCAGCACGCAGAGGGAGCGATCCAGGAGCTTGAGCGCCTGGCCCGCTTGCATCAACCGCGGAGTTTCCAGAAAACCCGTCTCCTCGGCCGTATCGATGAAGAGGCTCCAGGTCACGTCCAGCTTGCCCGGCAAAACAAAACGCCGCGATTCATGGTGGGCGTTGAAAAGCAGCAGGAACGTCTCATCGACGATCGGCTCGCCGTGCTCGTTGCGCACGTCCATCGTCCGGCCGCTGAGCAGCATGCCCAGGCAACGCACAAAATGCGAGGTCCACTCCTCGTCGGTCATCTCCGTGCCACCGGGGTTGAACCACATGATGTCCTTGACCTCCTGGCCGCGGATCCGGCGACCCTGGAAGAACTTCGGCCGGCGAAAAACCGGATGCTCATTGCGCATCTTGATCAGGCCGCGGGTGTACTCGAGCTGTATTTTCGCGGTTTTATCGTGATCCCAACTCAGCCAACTCAGCGCGTTGTCCTGGCAGTAGGCGTTGTTGTTGCCCTGCTGCGTGCGGCCGAACTCGTCGCCGCCGAGCAGCATCGGCACGCCCTGAGAAAGGAGCAGCGTGGCCAGCAGGTTGCGGCGCTGGCGGCTGCGCAAGGCGATGATTTTGGGATCGTCCGTCGGACCTTCCGCGCCGCAGTTCCAGGAGTGGTTATTGTTGTCGCCGTCGCGATTGCCCTCGCCGTTCGCCTCGGTGTGCTTGTCGTTGTAGCTGACCAGATCGTTCATCGTAAACCCGTCGTGGGAGGTGATGAAGTTGATGCTGGCATACGGGCGTTTGCCGCTGGTCTGGTACAGGTCCGAGCTGCCGCTCAAGCGAAAAGCCAGATCGCCCGCCTGCGCCTCGTCGCCCTTCCAATATTGGCGCACGGTATCGCGGTAGCGGCCGTTCCATTCCGCCCAGAGCACCGGGAAATTGCCGACGAGATAACCGCCCTCGCCGATGTCCCACGGTTCGGCGATCAACTTGACCTGCGAAAGCACCGGATCCTGATGCAGAATGGCCAGGAAGGAGGAGTATTTGCTGACGCCGTGCTCGCCGCGGATGAGCGTCGCCGCCAGATCGAAGCGAAAGCCGTCGACGTGCATCTCCAGCACCCAGTAGCGCAAGCTATCGACCACCATCCGCAAGATGTCCGGATGCAACACGTTGAGTGAATTGCCGCAGCCGGTGTAATCGACGTAAAAGCGCTTATTCTCGGGCGAGAGCCGGTAGTAACTCTGGTTGTCGACGCCCTTGAAGCACAGGGTCGGCCCCATCTGGTTGCCTTCCGCCGTGTCGTTGTAGACGACATCCAGGATGACCTCGATCCCGGCCGCGTGCAGGTTCTTGACCATGGTCTTGAACTCGCGCACGGAGTTGTTGCCGGGTCCGCTGGCCGAGTACGCGGCATGGGGCGCGAAAAACCCGATGGTATTGTAGCCCCAGTAATTCGAGAGGCCTTTGGTGACCAGGATTTCGTCCTCCACGTGGTGGTGCACCGGCAGCAGTTCCACCGCCGTCACGCCCAGGTCCTTGAAGTAGTTGACCGTGGAGGGATGGCCCAGGCCCGCATACGTGCCGCGCTCTTTCTCCGGCAGGGCCGTGCAGAGCTTCGTCATCCCGGCAACGTGCGCCTCGTAAATGATGGACCGATGCAGCGGCGTCTTGGGCAGGGTATCACCCTCCCAGTCGAAAGCGGGATCGATGACCACGCTTTTGGGCATGCCCCAGGCGTCATCGGTGTAGTTGCGTTCGAGATCGGCGTCCTCGCCGCCGACCTCGTAGGCGTACATTTCCGGGCCCCAAGTGATCTCCCCGCTGATCGCCTTCGCGTACGGATCCAGGAGCAGCTTGGAGGCGTTGAAGCGCCGCCCGGTCTCCGGATCGTACGGACCGTACACGCGGTAGCCGTAGTACTGGCCGGGTTTGATCTCGGGCAGAAAGACGTGCCAGACCTGGTCGGTCTGCTCGGTCATGCGGATGCGCACGCTTTCGTTCGGCGCATCCGGCGAGTCGAACAGACAAACGTCCACGCCCGTGGCGTTTTCACTGAAGACGGCAAAATTGACGCCGTCCTCCTGCCACGTCGCTCCGAGCGGGTAGGGGACGCCTGGCCAAACTTTGATCGGCATAAAAGGGAATCGAGAGCTAAAGAATTGACCGCAATGGGTTACCACCGGTGGTGCGCAGGTATGCTACGCACGAAACCACTTTTGAGGCGGTAGGAACTTTCAAAAAAAAGCGTTGTTGCCCGTCGAAGGCCAGCACAAACCATCCTGCCGCGCCGGAAAATCACCCCAGGGCAAAAGAGCCCCTCAATTCGCCTCCAGCGCCGCCAGGGCCTTGCGGACGTCGCTTGGCCGCAGCACGAGCAAACCGCGCTCGGAGACCTGTCCCGTGGCGAGGTAGGCGTACTCGATGTTGACCCCCACGCCGGCCAGCTGGTGGGCGATGCCGGATAGGCTGCCCGGTTGGTTGTCGATCTCGATCAAGAGCACCTCATTCTCGATCACCAGCGTCCCGTGTTCCTCAAAGAGGTGCAGCGCCTGCCGCGTATCGCTGACGATCATGCGCACGACGGAGTGATCCACCGTATCCGAGATGGTCAAAGCCAGGATATTGATCTCCGCTGACGCCAGTTCATCACACACGGCCGCGAGCGTTCCAGGCTGATTCTCCAGAAAGAGAGCAAGTTGGGTGGCGATTTCCATAATCGCGAACTTGTCCTGCCGCCCGGGAGTTGTCTAACCGCAAAATGGCCGGCCCCGGCAGACCGCCAGAGATCTCCGCCCTGGTACGCCGTTCTCACCCGCGCGGCGAGGGGCGAATGGCCGGTTCGTCAGCGAGCTGCAGGGGCAGCGTCAGGCAGAGGCTTTGCGTCGGCAGCACCGCGTTCCAATCCGCGATCAGTTGCCGGTAGGCCTCGCCGACCGGCCGGATGTTGCGGTCCAGGTCGAACAGGCCAAGCGGATTGAGCGAGCCGCGATTTTCGCGCAACGCGCTGTCCCAGTCCACCTGGTCCGTCAGCGAATACCAGGTGAAGCCGACCACCGGTACGCCGCAATTGCGCAACCGCAGGACATTGGCCCATTCCTTCCAGAGCCAGTAGACCGCTTCGTCGCCTTTGAGCCCCTGCCAGGCATTGGTCTCGGTGTGCATGACGGGCAACAGATAGCGCTCGTAATACTGGCGGGTGATCTCGCAGTACCCGAACACCTCTCCCGCCGGCTGGGTGGCGCCGTCCTTTGCCACCCGATGCTCGTTGGTGACGTAGTAGTCGTTGCCCATGATGCAGTAGTGCTTCAGATGATGGTGCAGAAAGAAGTGGTACTCTTCGCGGGTCAAACCGTTATCGGCGAGGAACTCGTACATGCCGCTGTTGACCCGGAGGCCGTAGTTGAGATCGAGGGAAAGGAAGCGCTCCGCGTTCAGGATTTCCGCGGGCCGGATGGCCGCCGGGTTTTCGGCGTGAAAGTATTCGCTGGATTCGCTTTGGATGAACAGGGCGTCCGGCCGCACGGCGAGAATGGCGTGCATGGCGAGCACGTTGGCCTTGACGATGTGTTTTAAGGCGGTGACAAAGGCGCGGTCACTGGCCAGTTGCTCGTTCCACCAGCCATAGCGGGCCGAGAACAGGGCGCAGACGTACATCTCGTTGACGGGCGTGTAGAGCTGCACCCAGGGGAAGCGCCGGGCGAACGCTCCCGCATACTGGGCGAAGAGCTCGGGGAAGTCGGGGTTCTGGAAGTTGCCGATCCAGTCCGGCACGCCGAAGTGGCAGAGGTCGGCGATCGGCGTGATCCCCCGCCGCCTCAGCTCCCCGAACGTCTCGTCGGCGAAGCTCCAGTCGTAGCGGCCTTCGCCGGTGAAGGTGGAGAAGAGCTGGGGGCCGTAGCGGAGGTAGCGCAGGCCGATCTCCTGCACGCAGTCGAAGTCCTCGCGCCAGCGGGCGTAGTGGCCGCAAGCCGCGTACTCGTCGAGCCGCCGGCCGCCCGCGACCCCGGGCGCGGGGGTCTCGGCGCCCCGGGGGGACAAGTAGGCCGGGGAAGCCGAGCGCCGGGGGGGG
>CAXUFU010000310.1:0-4152 GCA_964250275.1 uncultured Chthoniobacterales bacterium
CTGCCAGCGCGCCGATGGCGAGGTTCCCGAGCGGCGTCGTGCCGGTAAAAGCCATCGCGAACAGGCTCATCACGCGGCCGCGTTTATCGTCCTCGGTCAGGCTTTGGATGACGGTGTTGCTCGACGCCATCAAGAGCACTCCGCCGAGCCCGGCAAAAAACATGCACACCGCGCCGAGTTCCAGCGTCCGGCAAAACGCCACCCCGATCAGGCCCGCGCCCATCGCCACGCCGCCGCCCGTGATCACTTCCCCCAGGCCGCGCACCGTCACCCGGGTGCTGAGATAGAGCGCACCGCCGAGCGCCCCCACGCCGCTGGCCGACATCAGCCAGCCCAGCGTGCGCGCGTCGCCTCCGAAAACATCCCGCGCCACGATGGGCAGCAGCACCGGCGCCGCGAAACCCGTAAACGCGGCCGCCGCCACCAGTAAGATCACGTTGCCGATGGGCGCAAACCCAAACGCGTACGCGACACCGTCGCGCAACTCCGCCAGCGAGCGCCCGAACTTCCGCACCCCTTCCACCGCCACGCCAGGATTGACGGCCGCCCGTGGCCGGATGCGCCAAAGCGAAATGATGACGGCGACATAGCTCAGGGAATCGACCAGGTAACAATACCCCGCGCCGACGGCGGCGATCAGCAAACCGGCGAACGCCGGTCCGAGCAGCCGCGCCAGGTTGAACATGGACGAGTTCAGCGCGATGGCGTTGCCGAGGTCCTCGCGCCGATCCACCATCTGGATGAGAAACGTTTGCCGCGCCGGCAGGTCGAACGCGTTGATCACGCCTTGGACGACATTGAGCGCGATCAACGTCCAGATGTTGATGACGCCGGTCAGCGTCATGGCTGCCAGCGCCCCGGATTGCAAAAGAGAAAGCAACTGGGTGAGCAGCAGCAGCCGGCGTTTATCGATCCGGTCCACCCACACGCCGGCGATTGGGGAGAGGAAAAAGATGGGAGCCTGCCCTGCGAAACCGACGATCCCGAGCAGCAGCGCCGAGCTTTCGAGATGGTAAGCCAGCCAGAGCGACGCGGTCAGGGTCATCCAGGTGCCGACCAGGGAAATGATCTGGCCGCAGAAAAAGAGCCGAAAATTGCGCGCGTAAAGAGCGCGCAGAAAGCGCAGAGAGGTGCGGGGCATCGGCAGCGCGACTCTCGGGTGCAGTGCTGCCACACGCAAGGCTCGGCTCCGAGGCGAAGCCGTCTTAAAAAAAGGTAGGGATGGGTCTCCGACCCGGTCCCTTGCTGTCCGGCTCGCGCGCCTGGAGACAGGTCGCCCACTTCCAGGAGACGCTTTCCAAACAGTTAGGGGACCGGGTCGGAGACCCTTCCCTACCTTTTTTTCGAAGCCGCTTGGCGCGGCGGCGCGCGCAGTCAATCGTTGCCGCGGGCGCCGGGGGTGCGCTATAGTCAACCCACCCCCCGCGCGCGTGTGAGTTTTACCCACGGCGACACAGCACGCTCGGCGACCGCCTCATTCCTGCTTTTTCCTTGCCGCCATTCGGCTGCTCTGGCACGCCCTAGCGGAGCTGATGAATACTTCGATCCTGTCCCTGGGGCCGGCCCAATACCGCTCGCCGCTCCAGCATGGAGGCCCGCTCGGGGTCCACTTCCGTAAAGACCATGAACGCGTCCTGCTCGATGATTCGCTCGTCGGCGCCTCGGCGGCGTTTGCGAGCGGAGAAACTCCCGTCAGCTTTGAGGTAGCCGGCCCGCGCGAGCGGCTTTATTTCGACCCGAACCGCACCATCGCGGGCATCGTCACGTGCGGCGGGCTTTGCCCGGGGCTCAATGACGTCATCCGCGGCCTGGTCTACGAACTAAACTATCGCTATCGCGTCACCCACATCTTCGGGTTTCGCTACGGATTCGAGGGTCTGATCCCGCGCTACGGCCACACGCCAATGAGCCTCAAGCCGGAGTCGCTGACCGCCATCCATAACTTCGGCGGGACCATCCTGGGCACCTCGCGCGGTCCGCAAGATGCCGGGGAGATGGCCGAGCTGCTCGAGGAAATGAAGATCGACATGCTCTTTGTCATCGGGGGCGACGGCACCCTGCGTGGGGCGGCGGAATTGCACGAGGAGATCAGCCGGCGCGGCCAGATGAAAAGCATCATCGGCATTCCCAAGACGATCGACAACGACATCATGTACCTCGACAAGAGTTTCGGCTTCGAGACCGCCTTTGCCGAAGCCGTCAAGGTCATCAACTCCGCCTACGCGGAGTCGCTGGGTTCGGTCAACGGCGTCGGCCTGGTCAAATTGATGGGGCGCGATTCCGGGTTCATCGCCTCGTTCGCGGCGCTGGCGGGCAACGTCGTCGACTTCGTCCTGGTCCCGGAAGTGCCGTTCCAGCTCGACGGGGCGCGCGGTTTTCTCGAGGCGTTGCGTTATCATCTGACCAAGCGCAAGCAGGCGGTGGTCGTGGTGGCGGAAGGCGCGGGGCAGGATTTGCTCCAGGCTGATCCGCGCAAGGCCGATGCTTCCGGCAACATCAAGCTGGCGGACATCGGCCTGCATTTAAAGGATCGCATCAACGCGTTTTTCCGGGAGCGCCGCACCGAGGTCAACCTGAAGTATATCGACCCGAGCTACATCATCCGCAGCGTGCCGGCCTCGCCGCAGGATAACGTCTATTGCTCGCGCCTGGCGCAGAACGCGGTGCACGCCGCGATGGCGGGCAAGACGAACATGGTAATCGGCCGTTGGCACGGCACGTTCATCCATCTGCCCCTGCATCTGGTGACCCAAGGCCGCAAGAAGATCGATCCGCACGGGGAGCTCTGGCATTCCGTCCTGGAGACGACCGGCCAGCCCGGGAAGTTGTATTAGGAAAGTGTCCCAGCTTCTGGGTTCTGTAGGGCGGGCGCTCCGCCTGCCGGGAACAGCGCCAGACTCGTCATCGGAGGTGTGGAAGCCATGCAGTACCGAAGCCCGCCGCGCAGCGGCTCCAAAAAAAGGTAGGGATGGGCCTCCGGCCCGGTCCCTTGCTGTCTGGCAGGCGTGCCTGGTAGAGGGGCAGTTCGTCGCCCGGCACGTTTGCCGGACAGCAAGGGACCGGGCCGGAGGCCCATCCCTACCCGTTTTTTTGGAGTCGTTGCGCGACAGGGCCGCCTACGCTCCGATCGCCTCGGTCAGCGCGCCGGCGATCCGGTCCGCCTGGCGCTCGATCACGGCTTGGTTGCGGCCTTCGATCAAAAGCCGCACCTTCGGTTCCGTGCCGGAATACCGCAGCAGCACCCGGCCCTTGCCGTCCAGCTCGCGCTTGGTCTCCTGCACGAGATCGGCAATGCCGGGAAGCGACTCGAGCGGGGGCTTGCGCGCCACTTTCAAGTTCCGTTGCGCCTGCGGATACTTGACCAGGCATTTTTTCAGCTCGCTCAAAGGCTTGCCCGTATCCATCATGATGCGCAGGATTTGCAGCGCGGTGATCACGCCGTCGCCGGTCGTCGTGTAATCGCGGAAAATCATGTGGCCGCTCTGTTCGCCGCCCAGGTTGAGATCGGCGCGGACCATCTCTTCGATCACGTAACGATCCCCCACCTGCGTGCGCACAACTTTGCCGCCGCACTCGCTCATGGACTCCTCCAGCCCGTAGTTGCTCATCACGGTGGCGGCGAGCGTGTCTTGCGCCAACCGGCCTTGGCGCAGAAACTCGCGCGCGGCGATCGCCATCACCTCGTCGCCGTCGACCACCTCGCCCTTTTCGTCGCAGAGCAGGACCCGATCGGCGTCCCCATCGTGGGTGATGCCGATCTGCGCGCCGGTCTGGCGCACCAGCCGCTGGATTTCATCGGGATGCGTGCTCCCGCAATCGCGGTTGATGTTGGTCCCGTCCGGCACGTTGTGGAAGGTGAGCACGTCCGCGCCGAGCTCGCGCAAAATCCAGGGCGTCGACTTGTACGCCGCGCCGTTGGCCGCATCGACAGCGATGCGCAGTTTATCGAGCGTCAGCTTGCGCGGAAAACTCGCCTTGGCGAACTCCACGTAACGCCCCAAGGCATCGTCAATGCGTTGGGCGCGGCCGATCTTGCCGGCGGTCGGCCGGATGTTTTCGATGCCGCCGCTAAAGACCAGGTCCTCGATGCGGCGTTCGATGGCGTCATCGAGCTTGTAGCCGTCGTGATGGAAAAACTTGATCCCGTTGTCC
>CAXUFU010000311.1:0-1128 GCA_964250275.1 uncultured Chthoniobacterales bacterium
CCTCCTTCTTGCCGGCGAGTTCGTTCCCTTTC
The DNA here is from genome assembly GCA_964250275.1 of uncultured Chthoniobacterales bacterium. GTDB lineage: Bacteria > Verrucomicrobiota > Verrucomicrobiia > Chthoniobacterales > SZAS-18 > CAXUFU01. The sequence continues at coordinate 33 of CAXUFU010000311.1, forward strand.
TCGAGAGCGGCGGCGATGCGATCGAGCGTGGGGCCGAGGTCCGCGTTTGCGGAAGGGTTTTCGGCCGCAGTAGAGCTGGTATTGGTCATTGGGCGTGGGGACGATGTACAAATTCGTCGGTCGTGTAAAGATTGGGCCTGTCGCGATTTCCCAAGTTTCCTGCTCGCCCATAATGTCCGAGGCCCAAACGAACGCATCGCCCAACGCCTTCTGGCGGCCAAAGGAACTGGGCGCCCCAGTCCCGCACGATTGGCATTGGCCGGAGTACGCCGCGGAACTCGCGGGCACCACTTGGAACGTCTTCATCGGCCTGAGCGCCGTCGTCTTCAACAACGCGCCGGGCCTGCCAGGCACGCGGCTTGTGCCGGATGCCAGCCTGCGCCTCTGGCTGACCGGCCTCATCTTCGCCGGCAGCGGCTCGCTCTTTACGATCTCCCCCTGGGGCCGGTTGAGCGGCGCGCACATCAACCCGAGCGTCACCCTGGGATTTTGGGCGCAAGGCAAAGTGCGCCGGCAGGACTTGCTCGGGTATCTCTGCGCCCAGTTTCTGGGCGGCGCGCTGGCCATCCTGTTTTTGACTTTGGCCTGGGGCCGCCACGCCACCGCGGTGCACAACGGCATGACGCTTCCCGGGCCGGGATACACGGCGAACCAGGCATTTTGCGCGGAGTTCGTGATGACCTTTTCTTATATGCTGGGCATCTTCCACTTCGTCAGCCACCCGCGGCTGATGCGTTGGACACCCATGATGAATTGGGTGGTCGTCTCCGGGCTGGTCTGGGTGGGCGCCGGGGTTTCCGGCACGAGCTTGAACCCGGCGCGTTCGTTCGGTCCGGCGTTGTTCTCGGCGGATTTGCAGGAACTCTGGATTTATCTGCTCGCTCCTCCTCTGGGAGCGATGCTGGCGGCCGCGTTCTTCCGCTTTGTCTTGTGGGATCGGGTGCTGCTCACCGCCAAGCTCTCGCACTCGCCGTTGTACCGGTCCATCTTCCATCACCGGCGGCCCAGCCAAACTCCGGCCGCGCCGGCCGCCCGCGGGACCTAGCGCAGAGGAAGAAAATCTGTCGCCACTTGCCCTTCGCTTAGGCCTCCGAGT
>CAXUFU010000311.1:1139-3852 GCA_964250275.1 uncultured Chthoniobacterales bacterium
CGGCCCCCCGCCCGGCGGGCCGGCGGGGCCGCCCCCCGGCCCCCCCCCCCCCCCCCCCACAACCGGAACATACCGGCTACAACATTTCTAATCTGCTCTACAAGCGCCAAACGTCCTGGGTTGCTTTGCCACGCCGCGACGTGTCAGGATAAGCCTATGACGTTCAAAGTGATCGGTTATTGGATCAGCACCGTGCTGGTGGCCGCGATGATGGTGTTTTCCGCCTCCATGTATCTGACCCGCAGCCCGCAAATGATGGCAGCTTTTGCCAGCCTGGGGTACCCGGCTTACTTCCCGACGATCCTCGGCGTGGCCAAGCTGCTGGGTGTCTGCTCGCTCCCCGCCTGGGTTTGCTCAAGGAGTGGGCTTACGCGGGGTTCACCTTCACCTTCATCGGCGCGGCGATCTCGCACCTCGCCATGGCGCAAGGCCCGAAAGCCGCCGCGCCGCTGGTGGCCTTGCTGCTGCTGGCCATTTCCTATTTGCTGCGCCCCGCCAGCCGCCGCGTCGTCGCCAGCCCGGTGATGCCATGACCCCGACCGCGGCTGACCCGGGTCCGGCTCTCCAGATCGGCCTCGACAGCTTCGTCGCTGCGCTGCCGGATGCGGTGACTAAACTCCGCATCGCTCCGGCCGACCGGATGCGCGATCTGCTGGCTGAGGTGGAGCTGGCGGACCAAACCGGGCTCGACGTCTTTGGCATCGGCGAACATCACCGGGAAGAGTTCCTGGACGCGGCGCCCGCCGTCATCCTGGCGGCCGCCGCGGCGCGCACGCAGCGCATCCGTCTCACCAGCGCCGTGACCGTCCTGAGCGCCGACGATCCGGTGCGCGTGTTCCAGGATTTTGCGACGCTCGACCTGATCTCGCAAGGTCGGGCGGAGATGGTCGTGGGCCGCGGTTCCTTTGGCGAGGCGTATCCGCTCTTTGGCCTGGCCTTCGAAGATTACGATTCGCTTTTCAGCGAGAAGCTCAATCTGTTGCTCCAGATCCGGGAGCAGACCGAAGTCCATTGGCAAGGCCGCCACCGCGCGCCGTTGACGGGTCAAGGGGTTTACCCGCGCCCGCTGCAACCACTGCTGCCAATCTGGCTCGGCGTGGGCGGCACGCCGGCTTCCTTCGTCCGCGCGGGCAAGCTGGGGTTGCCCTTGATGGTCGCGATCATCGGCGGCGAACACCGCCGTTTTCGCCCGCTGATCGATCTTTACCGCGAAGCCGGCCGCGCCGCGGGTCATCCAGCGGGTCAACTGCGGGTCGGCATTCACTCCGTGGGTTACATCGCGGAGACGACCGCGGCCGCGGCGGACGAGTTTTTTCCAGGTTATCAGGCCGTGTTCAGCCAGATCGGCCGGGAGCGCGGCTGGCCGCCGACCACCCGCGCACATTTCGACGCGCAGCGCGGGCCCTTTGGCGCGTTACTGATCGGCGATCCCGAAACGGTGGCCGAGAAAATTCTGCGCGTGCACCAAGATCTGGGCGGCATTTCCCGTCTGACGTTTCAGATGAGCGTCGGCAACCTGCGGCGCGAGCAAGCCTTGCGCGGCATCGAGCTGCTCGGCACGCGCGTCGCGCCGCTGGTGCGCCAGGCATTCGCCGCGGCTGCCGGCGCCGGCAAAGGATGAGGGTTGAAACTCGGGCGACGAGCACGCAAGAGTTGTCGCATGCCGCTGACCTTGCTCATTCTCGCCGCCGGCCTGGGCAGCCGGTACGGCGGGCTCAAGCAATTGGACCCGGTCGGCCCGGCGGGCGAGACGTTGCTGGATTATTCGATGTTCGACGCGCTGCGGGCGGGGTTCGATCGCGTGGTCTTCGTCATCCGGCGCGATTTTGAAGCGGAGTTTCGCCGGCGAATCGGCGCCGCTTACGAGCATTTGTTGGAGGTGGCGTACGTCTTCCAGGAACTCGACGCGCTGCCCGCCGGTTTCTTGCCGCCGCCGTCCCGGGTCAAGCCCTGGGGGACCGGCCATGCCATCTGGTGCGCGCGGGAGGCGGTGCACACCCCCTTCGCCGCGATCAACGCGGACGATTTTTACGGGGCCGCGGCTTACCGGGCGCTGGCCGATTTCTTTGCGGCATCCGGCCCCGCGGCGGGCCAGCCGGCGCCGTTTGCCATGGTGGGCTACCGGCTCGGCCAAACGCTTTCCGAGCACGGCCGCGTGTCGCGCGGCGTTTGCGCGGTCGATCGCGCCGGACGTCTGACCAGCGTGCGGGAGTTTACGGGGATCGAAAACACCCCTGCGGGCGCCCGGCAAACCGCGGCCGATGGAGCGGTGACGCAGTTTCACGGGCGCGAGATCGTTTCGATGAATTTCTGGGGCCTGACGCCCGCGGTGTTTCCGCTTTTGGAGCGGGATCTGCAAGGGTTTCTGCTCGCGCGCGGCGGCGAAGAAGCCGCGGAATATTATATTCCGTCTGCCGTGACCGGGATGATCGAACAAGGGGCCGCCACCGTGACGGTGCTCCCGAACGAGAGCCAATGGTTCGGGGTTACTTACCGCGAAGATAAAGCCACGGTGGTGGCAGCTCTGCAACGCCTGGCAGGCGGGGGGGCGTACCCCATTCCCTTGTGGAAGGCGAGGCCACTCGGCTGATAAAAAGCCGTCCTGGATGGTAGCGGTGCGGACCTTTGCTTTAATAGGTAGGGGCGAGCTCTCCGCGCCGTGCCAGATTGTCCGGGCGCCCAGAGCGTGCGTGGCGCCACCCGATTCGCGGGT
>CAXUFU010000311.1:3884-4127 GCA_964250275.1 uncultured Chthoniobacterales bacterium
CCCCGCCCCTACCTAGTGTTTTGGAGGCCGCTGCGCGGCGGCTACAGTTCTGGTAAGCTGCATGCTGCATCTAGCCGGATTTGGTATTTGGATGGGCGTTTGTCTGCCGGGCGTGAACGTCTGCCTGGCACTGCCAGGATTAGCCTTAAGGCACGTGCTTTGTATGGTACGCTTGCCGCGTGAAGAAACAGCCCGCTGAGATCGATGCCGTGGTCGTCGGGGCGGGGCCGAACGGGTTGGCGG